>CAZFPQ010000110.1:0-22473 GCA_964521065.1 uncultured Bacteroidia bacterium
TGCTTACTTTTTGCGCACAAAAAGTAAGGCCCGCCGCAGGCGACACTCCACTGGTAGAAAACCAATTATTAAAACGCTAGGCGCGGACCTAGAACAAAAGTAAGTCCCGCTGAAAGCGACACTCCACTGGTAAGAGAACCAAAATCAAACCCACAACAGTGGCCGTAGGCCAAATACTCACGACCCCACATGCCACAAAAAGACTGGAAGCACCAACTCACCCAAATTCTTGACCGGCTAAGTTCGCTGGAAGAGAAGTATGAGGGGCTAGGCCAGGATCTACTGTCCTATTTAGATGGTCTATATTATTCCAATGGCCTCACCTATTGGGACTATATTCACTTGGAAAGCTTACTTGGCTTACAAATGCCGCGTACCCCCTTGAAGGACGAGATGATTTTCATCATCTATCACCAGCAAACCGAATTGATGTTTAAACTCATCAAGCTCGAACTGGAGTCACTTACCGAAGGCGGAGACCAGTCAGAGTATCTAAAACTGGCCAACTGGCATAAGCGGGTGGGCCGTATTGGCAACTATTTTCGCCACCTGTCCAATAGCTTTGACATCATGCTATCGGGCCTAGATACCGAGGAGCTTCGTAAATTCCGGATGGCCTTGCTGCCTGCCAGTGGCTTCCAATCGGTGCAGTTTCGGCACATTGAGATCATGAGTACGGGCCTTCCAAATCTCCTGAAAGGGGCTCTGCCTGAGGAAGAAGCCGCTGGTATAGACGACATGTTTCCCTACTTGTATTGGAAGCAAGGAGGCATAGACCTCGAAACTCGGCAGAAAACCATCACCCTCAAGATGTTTGAGCATCGCTATGACGAGGAATTGATGCAGTTGCTGCACAAGTACCAATCTCGCAACCTCAACTATCTATATCACCACGCTTCTGCAGAAATCAAGGAAGATGCTAAGCTCAAAGAGTTGATGCGCAGCTATGACCGCTACGTCAACGTGTTTTGGAAGCTGAGCCACCTCTCGGCCGCGAGTCGTCACTTAACTGGCGGCTTAGAAGACCCCGAGGGGACGGGCGGCACCAATTGGCGCACTTTCTTGCCACCGCGTTTCCAACGCATTATGTTCTTCCCACTACTTTGGTCCGAGGAAGAAAAACAAAATTGGGGGAGAGAAGCGGTGGTCAAGCACTTCAACCAGGAGGTAAGCAGTGCTTGGATGAAATAAGCTGATTGTCAAGCTCTGTCACACTGATTATCAAGGGCAAAAAGCTGAAAAATGCCGGTTTTTGGCACTTGCATTTGTCCCTGGGAGATGGCATCTTTGTTGCCCTTTCGGATCGTTAGCTCAGTTGGTTTAGAGCGCTGCTTTGACAGAGCAGAGGTCACTGGTTCGAATCCGGTACGATCCACCAACCCCTCCTTACTCACTCTTTAGGAGTGAGTTTTTTTTTAGTGTGCGAGCTACTTATGAAGCCCTATTTGAGCTTGGGCGAGGCTATACAGGCTTTTCTGGATAAGCATGGCCTTAGGCAAGAGAGTAAAATCCAGCAGATCATCGCCGAATGGGAGCGACTGATGGGCGGCCCTATTGCTCAAAATACCGAAAAGGTCTGGTTTAAAGATGGCGTCCTATACATCAAAATGACTTCCCCCCTTTGGAAGAATGAACTACAGATGGCTCGGCTCAAGATGAGGGAGACCTTGAACCGAGAATTGGGAGAGGAGATCATCGAAGAGGTGAAGATCATTTAAGCAGCAGCTCAAAAGGAAAATGGTAATCAGGGTAACGGTGTACGGAGTATGTTGCTGTATTCATTCTTATATCCATAGCCCCTACCGCCATCTAGTCAATCATCGAAAGCATTGCTTCCAGGGAGGCATTACTTTCTGTTACATCGCCCCCCACTTTGTTGGCAATCTTGAGGCCCATCATGAAAGTGTACAAGGCCTTCGCGATCGCTCCTAAGGGCTTCCCAGCAGGGATTTGTCCCCGTTCCTCTCCGCGCTGCAAAAAGGAATGAAAGGTGGCGACCATGTCGAGTTGATATTGACCGATGACTCGCCGCATCATCTCATCATCAGGCAAAAGCTCGGTCGTGGTATTGACCACCATGCATCCTTTGGGCTCTGGATCTAACAGGTCGTTTTCGATGACTTTTTGAAACATGAAGCGCAAACCTGCTTTGACATCGGTCTCGGTACTCAAAAAGGCTTGTATACCCTCTAGGCTTCTTTGCCGATAACGCTCAAAAGCACGCTCAAACAGCTGCCGCTTACCCTTAAAGCTATGATAGATACTGGCGTTGCTGAGTCCTAAACCCTCAATCAAATCTGTAATGGAAGTCTCGTGGTATCCTTTTTCCCAAAAGATTACCATCGCCTTATCCAAGATCTCCTCCTCATCAAACTGTTTGTTTCTAGGCATACACAACTCGCTTCATTCTTTGATCGCACTAAGCAAAAATATTTTCTCCTCTTCACCTAAACTCATCCCAATAGGAGCATGTTTATTAGACGTTAAGTAAGCATATTTTTCTTGCTGAAACTTGGGATCAAAGGCTCCGTTGTACAATAAGCCTGCTCCTTTGCTTGGCTTGGGAAAAAGGAGATTGCGAATGGGCATCAGCCAGCCGGGCATGCCTGAACCTTGAGTCATGGTGGTTTTATTGGGGCCAGGATCTACGTTAATCACCCTTAGCTTAGGCAGGAGCGAATTCATCTCCTTGGACAGCAATGTCAAGGCCAGCTTGGATTGCAGGTAAGGGCCAAAAAGCTTTTTGAAGGAATCGCCTGATTGAAATACCTCAAGATTTAGAGATTTTTGGCGATGCATATTTCCCGTTACCGTGTGGACTACTGTCGGCTTCTCCGTTTGCTCAAACAATGGAATCAAACCTTTAACCAATAGGTAAGGGGCCAGGGTATTCACTTCCAAATGCATTTCATTGCCCTGATCGGAGAGATAAAACTTATCCAGTAGAACCCCGGCGTTGCTAAACAGTACGTCCAGCTTTTCCCATTTAGCCGCGACTTCCTGAGTCAACTTGGTTACTGACCCTTGGTCACTCAAGTCTGCGTAGAAAAATTCCAATCCGGGTGAGCTAAGTAGATCCTCAGGAAGGCTGTCTTTCCGTTTTTCTGAACGCAAAACAAGGCCCAGTTTATGGCCTGACTCTTTCATTAAACGACGGGTGAGTTCTAACCCAATGCCGGAATGGCCACCGGTAATTAAGATATGCTGTTGACTCATAATGCTATGCTTAGGGGGTCAAAATCATTTTGGAGCACTCGCTCTATTATAAGCCAAACATATCATAATAGAGCAGTCACTCCAAATTAATTTTTCGTGCCTAGGATTCTCTTGACCAAAGTTATCCCTCCGTATCGCTAGACAAGCTAGCGACGGATTGCCGGAGGAGGAACTGAGCGGCCCTGTCATCGGGATGGGCCTTTACCAGGGTGTCAAACACCTTGATGGCCAAGGGGTAATCCTTTTTCTCTAGGTATCCTACCCCTTCTTCCATCTGAGTCGATGTTGCCAGTTTATGGGCCAGCAACTCAGAATCATCCGCATCAAAACACTCGTAAAGGCCAATCATGTTCTTCTTTCCTTTCACTTTGACCTTGCCCAAGTAGCGTAGCTTAAACTCCTCTGGGTGCGCTAGTTTCTGAAGCGTCACCTCCGAAATCAGGATTTTGCTTCCAAAGCCCTTGGTGAGGCCCTCCATGCGAGAGGCCGAATTCACGGTGTCAGAAATGGTCGCTGCATCCGCACGCCGCTTGTCCCCGATGATGCCCATGATCAGAGATCCCGTATGGAGCCCAATGCCAATCTTGATTTCCCTTCGGTTCTCAGCTCGACGCTGCTCATTGTACTCAGTCATGACCTGCTGCATGCCGATGGCCGCCCTCAAGCCATCGTCAGGGCTCCGCTGAAAGATGGCCATGATGCCATCACCCAGGTATTGGTTGACAAAGCCCTGGTGATCCTGGATCACGGGCCCCATTCTGCGCATGTAGGAGCTGACAAATTTGAAATTCTCCTCTGGGGTCATGGCCTCAGAAAGGCTGGTATAGTCGCGGATGTCAGAAAATAAGACCGAAACCTCTTTTTCGACCAAATCTCCCAGTTTGACCTCTGTGAGCGAGCTTTTACCCAGAGATTGGATGAACTCATTGGGGACAAAGCGCTGGGTAGCTAGGTTGATTTGTTGGATGTTGAGGTGGGTTTTGATCCGCGCCAAAAATTCTTCTTTAGAAAAAGGTTTGGCGATGTAGTCGTTGGCCCCGGTTGCCAGTCCCTCCACCAAATCCGAGATCTGGTTCTTGGCCGTGACCATGATGATGGGTAGCTCGGCAGGTTGAAACTTTTCGCGAATCTTCTGACAGACCTCGATTCCTGACATGCGCGGCATCATCACATCCAGGATGACCAAATCAAACTCCTGTCCACTCTCCAGCTGAGCCATGGCTTCTTCTCCATTCAGAGCTTGGACCAAGTGATAGGTCTCTCCCCGCAGGTGATTTTGAATCACCCGCTGGTTGATGGGCTCGTCATCGACGATCAACAAATGTACCTCGGCATCGGGTGGCCCTAAGTGAACCCTTGGGCGCTCCTTCAGCGGGATCGAGGTAGGAACAAAGGAAGGGATAAGGGCATCAGCCGTGGGCAAGGAAGCAGCCTTAACCTCCTTGCCAGATATAGGCAGGGTGAAATAAAAACTTGAGCCTTGTCCAGGGCTAGACTCTACCCACATCTGCCCACCATGCAGCTCGGCAAGGCGCTTAGAAATGCTCAAACCCAGTCCGGTTCCTGCAAACTCCCGCTGGATGCTGCCATCGGCCTGCTGAAAGGCCTGGAAGATGGCCTGCTGCTTGTCCTGGGGAATACCGATGCCTGTATCGCGGACCTCGATCTCCACCATTTGATTCAGCTCCTTGGCCGATACCGTCACAGATCCTTGCTCGGTAAACTTGCTGGCATTGCCTACCAGGTTGAATAGGATCTGTTGTAGGCGGTCTTCATCGGCATGCAGCGAGGGAAGATCGAGGGGCACCTCATTAACTAGGTGCAGGTCTTTACCTTTCACCAAAGGCTGCTGAATACGCAAGACCACTTTTACCAAACCATGCAGGTCAATGGGTTTGGAGCGCAGTTCTACCTCTTGGTTTTTGAGTCGGGAGAAATCGAGGATGTCATTGACCAGGGAGGAAAGGCGCTTACCGGAGGAAACGATCATATTGAGGTCCTCCTGCTGATCGGGGGCACTCACCCGACTAGACAGAGATTCTGACAGCCCGATGATGCCATTGAGGGGGGTGCGCAGTTCATGGGAAGTGTTGGCCAAGAATTGGTCTTTGAGGCGGTCTACGTGTTGCAGTCTTTCGGTTAATTCCCGCTCCCGGGTCAGTTCCTCTTCCTGCTCCAAGATTTGTTGCCGTTGTGTCTCGGTGCGCCAACGGATAAAGCCCATGATTCCCACCGCTAAGATCAGGGAATAGAGTCCATAGGCCCACCAGGTTAGCCACCAGGGAGGGGCAATTACCACCGTGAGGGATTTCCCTACTTCATCCCAAACCCCATCGCCATTGCTGGCCTTGACGTGGAAAATGTAGGTTCCTGGTGGCAGGTTGCTGTAGCTTGCACGACGAATTTTACTTGGCTCACTCCACCCTGCTTCATGATTCTCAAGCCAGAAGGCGTATTGGTTTTCTTCAGGGCGGGCATAGTGCAAGGCCACAAAGTTGAACGTCAGGTCGTTTTGATCGTGGTTTAACTCCAGCTTTTCGGTGGTTCGAATGTGCTCAGTGAGCAGATCGCCATCTGCGCCGGCGTAGCGCTGATCCGCAATCTCTAGGGACTCTACCCAGATGATGGGCAAGGTAGAATCGCGCTGCAAAAAGCTGCGGGTATCAATTCGATACAGCCCCTCCTTGCCATTCAGCCACAAGCCTCCCTGACTGCTAAGCAGGTTGGGGGCACCTCGGAAGTACTCCGTGGGATCAAAGCCATCCTTCTTGCCAAACTGCTCCCAGCTTCCATCCTTGGGATTGAAGCGCACCAGACCCCGCTTGTCTTTTAGCCAAAAATATCCCGCCTGGTCTTCTTCTATCTTACGAACGCGATTGAAAGGTATCTCAAGGTTGGAGTTGTAATCGATGAAGCTATCTGCTTCAGGTAGATACTTCATCAGTCCCGAATAGTAGGTAGTGGCCCAGATATCCTGATTCTGATCTTCGTGTAGGGCTACCACTGCGAAATTATCCTCACTGGGAGTGTTGAGCCAACTTTTATATCCTTGGCCGTCTTCCCGCATTAGGTTTATCCCTCCTTCATCCGTACCAATCCAAATTCTCCCTTGAGAATCTTCCAGGAAGTGGGTGATTTCATGATGGCTGAGGGGAAAAGAATCGCTGGAATCAGGCTTGATGGAACGAAAAGCCTGGGTTTGAGGATCATACATGCTCAAGTGATGCCCAAAATGCACCCAAATCCGGCCTTGCTGGTCTAGATGCAGGTTTTCGAGTACATAGTTTTTAAATGGGGGAGTTTCAGGATCATATTCATCGCCCCGCCATTTTTTTACCACTTTTTTTCGGACGGGGTCATAGACGGTGATTCCATTCATCACCTCGGCTAGCCAGAACAGTCCTTCTTCGGTTTGAATGAAGTCATAGATCAGCCCCTGATCCCGTTGCTCCATTTCGTCTGAGCGGTAAATGAGTTCAAATGATTCGGCTTCTATGTCAAATCGGTACAAACCCGCCTCGGTTCCCAATAACAAATGCTGCTCATCTTCCTGCTCAATCTTGGCGACCAGCCCTCTTTTAGAAAGCTTAAAAGAGGAAAGAGGTAATTGGTAGCGGATAAACTTTTCCCCCACCGGGTCATAGCGACAAAAGCCTTTGAGAAAGCCAAACCAAAGTCGACCTTGGGAATCTTCCAATTTGTCATATATCGTATCAGAGGGCATGGATTCAGCGTCGTAGGGATCATGCTTGAATTGCTTGATCCGCTGTGACAGGGGATCTTGTCGATTTACGCCCCCATAATAATTTCCGATCCACAATAGACCAGAGTGGTCCAAAAAGCTGCTGCTGATTTCCCGATTGACTGTATTGGAGGAATAGTTGAAGTTGTAGTCATAAAAGGTAAAGCTGCTATCCGAAAAGCGGTAATAATAGAATATGGGCGGCTCCCAACCTCTCCGAAGCCAGATGCCCGCTGAGTCTTCTTGCAGAGGAACCAAATAAAAGGCTTGGCCAGGATATTGTTGAAAATAGGGAAGCTCAGGACTTAAGCGCTTCAATTGCTGCGTAGCCGGAAAAAATAGTTTACAAGTCTCACCGCCTCCCTGAGCCCACAACCAGAAATTTCCTTGGCCATCTTGATAAGGGTGATAAGCCAGGTCAAAGTCTTTCCATTTGGCCTGGATGATCCCTGAAAGGGAGCTGGTATCCTGGCCCAACTCAAACACACTCAGGCCTTGGCGAGTGGTCACCCAAAGCCGGTTCTCCCGATCTACCAGCACATTGCGAATGGAATCTGCCCCCACTAATGGCGGCAGTACAGAATCAGGGTCTGGGTACACCTGCAGCGCTTCTTCTCTCCCCTTCAGAATGACCCACAGCCCTTGGCCCCAGGAGCCCACCCAGACATTGCCGTTGGCATCCTCGTCAATCGTTTCTAAATAAGGAATTCTGAAATGGGGATTGATGGGATAAAAAGGATAAAGCTTGAAGGTCTCTTGCTGGGGATCATATTTGATTAAGCGGGCCGTATCATTGGCCTCATTGCTGCCTACGAGCCAAGCTCGCCCCTGAGAGTCGCCAAACCTAAAGGATAGAGCTTTCTGAAAGCCCGCGGCTTCAGATTCTTCAGGAATGTTGACGTAGGAAAAACGTTCGGTCTTGGGATCAAACACAGATAACCCACCGTTAAAGGCAGCTAGAACCCATATTTTGCCATCCTGAGCGACATTAAGCTTAGAAAAATTTCTTCCTCCAGGATTTTCTCCCGTTGGACCGTCCTTACCTTTTCGATAGACGTTGAATTGGTAGCCATCGTATTTGACCAATCCAGTTTGGGTGCCCATCCACACGTAGCCTTGCTGGTCTTGGACCATGGCACGGACGGAGTGCTCCGGCAGGCCATCTACTTCTTCGTAAAAGCGAAACTTAATTTTCGAGGCCTGCCCATTACTGTGAAACGGAGCGAAAATAAGAAAAGTAAGTACCCAAAAAACGGCTAAGCCGGTCCTCCGGCAAAAATTGGGTAAGGGGTTCATGTCGACAGGGGTTATGAAGGAGTCAATGCATGAATATAATCATATTTCTCCCAAAGCCTTGGGGTAAGAGGGTAAGCCATGGTATGCCGTGGCCCTAAAGCGACAAAATGAAAGACGCCAAAACTTATGGCTGAACCCCGAGAGGGACCCAGCCATCTAACCAGACTATCAGTAATTACTTGCTTGCCTAAAAGGTTTCGGCATTCCAGGCCCTGGATAGGCCTCCCTACTCCAGCCTAAGCGTCTCTCGATAGGAACTCCCTACCCCAGAAATGACCAGCACGTAAAGTCCCCGGGGAAGAGAGGAAAGATCCATGGAGCTCTGCGGCTGGTTGAGAATATGAGTTAACATCTTGCGGCCCTGGAGGTCATAAAGCGCAGCGGTCAGGTCAGGGGCCTGAGATTCAATGGTCACCCAGTCGGTAGCGGGATTGGGAAACACCTTGACCAGGGATTCGCGTGCATCTTCTATCGTGGTGGCCAGTTGGTCGCATTGGATGGTGATGGTGAGGTCTTCCGTCAGGTTTACAGTATCTTTGACCAATACCCCATCACAGGTATATGACAGCTCGTAGAGGCCTTTGAATCCGCGCAGGCTGGCTTCTCCATTTGCATTGGTCGCTAATTGTTCTTCCGTCCACCATTCATCGAAAACCAAGTCTATGAAGGTAGAGCCCGGCAAGGTCATGCTCCAGTCTAGGTTAAAGATATTGGAACCCTCGGCTCGCCAAGTAGACCCATCCCAAAAGTTCCAAAATAGAAACCCATCTATACTCGGATGGCTAAAAATAGCCGTCAAAAAGTCTTCTAAGTAGGCTGCAGCCGTGGTATCAGCCACATTGGTAGGCAGGTCAAACTCCGTAATCTTGGCTGGTAACCCAAAAGTCTGGTAGAAATCATCCAAGGTATTCAGTACCTCGGGAATCCCATTGGGGAAGCTGCCAATGTGCCCCTGAAATCCTATACCGCCTAAGCCGACATTCGCATCGACGAGTTCTTGGATGTTCGACTTGAGTTTTTCGTAGCTAGGTGAGCCGGGCTTATTCTGCAGCGTAAGGGTTACAAAATCGTTGATGTAGAGCACGATGCTGGAGTCCGTTTGCCTCGTCTTATCAAAAATTTCCCCAAAAATCTCTCGCCCTGTAGGATAGCCAGGTTGATTGTTAAAGGCCTGCTCTAAATCCACATTGGTCACCGTTTCATTCAATACGTCCCATTCTTGGGTTTTGCCAGCTATGCCTGGCCAGGTGAGGATTTGATCTATGTGGCCGTTGAGGCGGTTTTTGACATAGGTGAGGTCACTGAGGTTGTTTACCACGTCTTGCGGAAGATTTTGATTCCCCGGCCACACCAAGGTATGGCCACGCAGTTTCAGACCTTGGTCAGAGACCCAGTCAACGGCGTTAACCAGTTCGGTTCTGTTGACAAACCAACCTTGTTCCCAGGCTGGCCATTTGAAATCGTTTTCAAATACCACCCAATTGAATCCATGTCCCTGCCCATCGAGGTCGATGATTTTGTTTTCGTAGACTACGTTGTAGGCATTGTTGCCTGCGATTTTGTCGGCGGTGATGGCTGAACCAAAAGCGAACTCATGCTCCAGCATCCTCACCTGTACCCCTCCATTGGGCTGGGGAGCCCCACTCAGGGTTTGAGCCTGAATCTGCAAGTTGGCTTTTCGGAGCTCGTCAATCCGAGTGGCGGCACTGTCACGCCAGGTGGCATTGGGTTCCCAACCAGCATAAAACCGATTGTTTACCTGCTCAGGCAACTGCTCCAAGGTATAGCTGTTCCCAAAATTCAGCGCCGTAAATCCTCCGATCTCGATGGTCTGAGCTTGATAGCCCAAGTGAAACCCTGCAGAAAGTCCTTGGGACGCATATCCCTGGCTGGCCTGGATCGGAATAAAATACTTCCGCCATGCGGTATCTACGGGCATGGTGTAATACACCTCTTTGGCGAAGGTGCTGCCATCTTCCACAAAAAAGCTTACCTGTCCTTCATTGCCTAAACTCCGAATGTAGAAGGTAAAAAGTAAGACTTCATTTTGCTGCACGGAATTCGGATTTCGGAGAAACCATCCCGCATTGAAAGGCTGAGCCCTAGCCGCATCCATGAACATCCTTGCATTTGAACCAAAAGGCAAACCGCTGGGGTTTTGAATAGAATGGCTTCCTCCATACTTGATGGCGTTGTTGAGGTTGGCCATTTCGGTTTGAGAAAACAACCAGTTTCCCCCGCTGATGCCATAGTTTGTCTGCAATTCTCCCTGAAGGGCCTGGTGGTAAGCGTCTTGCGCATAGGTCCAGCTCCCCAGCAGAAGGCATAAAAAGAATATCCCAAGGTGCCGCATCTTGTTGTTTACTTTTTTCTAGAAAAAACAGCTGGCCCAGAATACCCGAATTCTGGGCCAGCGTAATTTAACATGAAATAAGAAATGAATCATTGTTTCCTAATGGACGAACTGGCCGCCAATTGCCCGTCTATCCAGACCTGGAGGAAATACATCCCCTGAGGAATCGAGCCCAGTTCTAGGCTCTGGGAATGGGCCCCAGCGGCTTGAAGGCGAGGCATAGGCCGCAGCACCTGCTGCCCCACGAGGTTGCTTAGCCTCAATTCGACTTGAGCAGATTGCGCCAACTGATAGTCTACCTGCAACCATGAGCTTGCAGGATTGGGGTAGAGTCGCAGTCCTTGCAAATAATCGATGGATTGTACCGTGGTCAAGGCAGAGCCAAAGGAAAGCCAATCAATGGTGACGGTTCCATCGTATCCTCCATCAGCAGCATTGATAAAGAATTGAAGATTTTCGATGCGCTCGGGATCAACTGGGCAAGGACCTGTGGCACATGGAGACCCACCAAATCCACCGTCCTGGTAGGAATTGGCATAATCCATCTCATAGACCTGATAGATGGTATCCAGGTTCACAGCCACTGCAGACTGGTTGGAAACGTAACCTAAGTTATCCTGTACATCGATGCGGAGCTCCGTGTTTTCAACGCTTGCTTTGGCGCGGATAAAAAGCTTGTCACCGCTTCCTTGCACATCAATGAGAGACATTTCACCCAAATCATCATGGGCTGAGTACACCATAGGAGAAAAAGCTCCAGAGTTTCCATCCCCCGTGATGGTCCATTCACCTCCAGCCGTCTGGGAACTAAATCCACCAGGGTCAGAGATGAATAGTCCCGTGTTGTCATCCATCTCGTCGACATACCCCACCACTCCTTTGGGGCCGAGATCTTCTCCCAAGGGCTGCCCAATGGAGATAAAGTCAATGAACAGGCGCCCATCAAAGCCTCCCTGGATGGGATCGGGGAAGAGAATGATCTGCGTGATGGACTGAAAATCAACGGGACAAGGGCCCGTAGCACAGGCCGTTCCGCCATAGCCTCCATCCTGGTACAAACCAGCAAAATCGTATTCCAGCACCGTATATTCATCCGTAATCACCCGAGTCAAGCTAGATAGCGAAGTGTGATAGTTGGCTGTATCGGCCAAGTCAAGTCGAAGAGGAACCGTTCCATTCTCGACCTTGGCACGTACGAACACCTTGTCTTGGCCGGGAGCCATGTTGAGAAAGATATCAGATCCATCTGTTTTGTCGTGTAAGACGTAGGAAATCGAAGCAAAGGGGGTAGCAGTGCCATCACCTTCGATGATCAATTCTGACCCCACTTCGCTCAGGTTGAAAGTTGAGGTAGTAGAGGTATACTCTAAGGTTTCATTGCCAAAATGATCTTCATATACCAAATCGGGCTCTGCCCCTGGTGGTTCCAAGGAAACTCCAAATGAGACATAATCAATGGTGAGGTCTCCGACAAAACCACCCTCACCGGGCTTGATAAAAATGACCAGCGTCGCAATGCGCGACCCGTCTACTGGGCATGGAGCCGTACTCTGGGTACAAGGCGTTCCCCCATATCCCAGGTCGTCCAGGACTCCGGTGTAGTTAAACTCATAAACAGAGTAATCTGTACCCACGATTTTGGTGATGGAACCGGCGGTACTGGCAAAGCCATCGATGTCCAGTACATCAACCCTCAAGGCTGTGTTGGCCACGGAGGACTTGGCCTTGATGTACATCTTGAAGTTGTCGGTGATGTCGATGTCAAAGGTATCTGAGGTGGCTCGGTTGATGAAGCCATAGGCCAAAGGTTCCCACATAGGTGTGGTGCCATCCCCGGTGATGGTGACTTCCGAACCATTCTGAGAGACGGAATACCCAGTTCCGATTTCTGTAAAACTGTTGATGGAACTATCCTCATCGAAGTGATTTTGATAGATGTCAGAAGTGATCAGCGTATCTGGCGGCACACCAAAAGAAACGTAGTCGATGATGATGGATCCAGAAAACCCTGCTCCCGGGTTGGGTGTAAAAACCAAGGTGGCAATCATCGAGCTATCGACGGGACAAGGCCCGCTGCTACAGCCAGTTCCACCAAAACCCGCGTCAACGTATCCGCCTGAATAGTCAAATTCTAGCACCTGATAATTGGTGGTCAAGGTTTGAGTGAGGCCGACCTGAGTGGTCGTCATTTGGGCATTGTCCTGTAGATCTAACCTTAGCTGGGTACCAATGGCACTGGCCTTGGCTCGTACGTAGACTTTGTTGTTGCCTGAAGCATCTACCATGTTAGCCGTACCACTGCTGGGATCATGAGGCATGTAGGTGAAGGGATCATATGGACCACTCATGGATGTGGTGGTAATGGTCCACTCAGAATTGGCTTCAGAATGGCCATACATGGCAGCACCACCGGTATTGGCCGCGTTGTCATTGTCAAAA
Organism: uncultured Bacteroidia bacterium; assembly: GCA_964521065.1. Classification (GTDB taxonomy): domain Bacteria; phylum Bacteroidota; class Bacteroidia; order J057; family J057; genus CAYVAP01. Next base: position 13,047 of record CAZFPQ010000110.1, read on the forward strand.
TGGTCTGAATAGACCTGAGCCTTGAGACCAAAAATGGCCAGGCAAAATCCTATAAGGAAGAGTAAACATCGCTTCATAATAGTAGCATTGAGAGGTTAGTAGGTGATTGGTAATTAACAGAAGGGGTATTGGGTCCTGTGATGAGAACCCACACACTGATTATGCGTCACGTATTTTATGCCGGGGAAAAGACTATAGCAGTTCCAAGAAGGTCAAGTTGTCTACATTGATTTCTAGCTCTTTCCCGCTTTCATCCTGATCTATCAGGTGAATTTTGACCACCCTGACTTTGGTCGGATCCACAATCTGGCCATTCAGGTCTTTGAATCTGGTAAGGGGAAGGGAGACCCTGTCCCAACCTTCCCAGTCCACTTTGAGCTGGTAAACAAAATCATTGATGGATCCATCTTTCTCCAACAGGATCAAGATGACGTGGGTATCCTCTTTCCCATTATTGTTGAGGTCAAGTTCCAGTAGGGTATTGCTGGCATCCGTCCGAATACCAAAGGTTTCAAACTCATCTCCCGGAAAACCAAAATGATTTTGTGCCCCTCCGATCCAGGAAATATTCAATTCGTCCTTACCGCTGATTTTTAGAAAATTTCCATCTAGTGGCTCAGGAACTTGGTTTTGAACGGCATTGCTCCCGTTTTCATTGACGGAGCCCACGAATATCCATTTGTTGGTTTCCGCACGAAGTCCATTCCCATCAAAGTCATTGACCAGGATAGACCCTACGGTGAAGAACTGCTTAGGCGAAAAAGCGGTTCCCCCATTGGCTTTCACCTGCACAAATCCCTTTTCTATGTCGGAGGGAACTTCAACCTGAACAGAATCGGGTGAAATGCTCACTACATTAGCCTGTACTGAGTCAAAGAAAAACACCTCAAGAGGTTCATAAAAGTTCTGTCCATAAATGGTCACGATGTCGCCCGGTGCGGCGGATTCTGGAAAAAGCCGGAAGACTTCGGGCGCTTCGTAGGTAACCCTAAAATCGGTAAACACCGTTCCCAGTTCCGTGGTAATCACGACTTCATGATCCCCTAAGGGCACGGTACTAGGTATTCGAAACAGGAGAGCTTGGTCTGTGTTGTAAGCGGTGTTAAAGTTGATGGATCGTCCACTGAAGGTGATTTCCGTGATGCCGCCGAGGTGCTCCCCTTCAATGGTGACCAAGGTTTCTTCTGGACCAAAGTTGGGCTCAATGGAGTTGATGACTGGCTGAAAATCGCTAGACCCACAGCCGCTTAGCCAAGCCAGTATCCAAACAAAGAGTACATGTAGGTAAATCTTGGAATTCATGAGGATTGGTTTTGCGGGAATTAATACCCGGGGTTTTGCTCCAGTTTGGTATTCACTTGTAATTCAGCCGAAGGAATGGGAAATAGGAGCCGACTCGCGGCAGGGCTTTTCCCATGAAGGGTAAGGATCTCCACTGCTTTGCCCGACCTCAAAAGATCAAACCACCGCTGTCCTTCAAAGGCAAACTCTACCCGTCTTTCTTGCAGCATCAACTCCTTGTCAATTTGCTCCAAGGGATCTAAACCCGCTCGCTCCCGCACTTGATTGAAAGCGAGAAGCGCCTCAGGATTGCGGGATACTCCCCCCTCGATTTCCATGATGCTTTCTGCATAGGTGAGCAGTACGTCTGAATAGCGAATGACATGGACATTTTGGGGGGTACTCATGAAGCAGATATTGGGACCGCTTCCGACTACGTATTTTTTGATGTTACAGGAAGTAGCCGAAGCCCCTTGGGCAGGATACTTATAGCCGCCATCTTCGGGGTTGATGGTAGGATAAAACGTACCTGCGGTCATGATACTGGGATCCTTTCTTAGGTCTCCTTCTTCATAGGCCTCGAAGATGGTGGTTCCAGGATTGGATACCTGTGGGCCTGTCGGGATCTGAGACCCCCAGCCATCCCGGTCTTTGGTGATACCCTCCCCCCAAGGAGCAAAAAAAGCCTGCTGGGCATTGCCAAAGCCGACCCCTGCACAGCCAGTTAACTGAATTTGAAAAATGGATTCTGCGTTGTTATCGGTGGTGGCCAATTCAAAATTGTCGGCGTAAGCGTCCATCAAGCGATAAACTCCGAGGTCCATCACTGCTTTTGCATATGTTTTGGCCCCCAAGTAATCTCGGGTAGTTAGGTATACCTTTGCCAACAAGCCCATGGCGGCTCCCTTGGTAGATCGGCCAACATTGGTCCCAGACCAAGTCCCTGGCAGCGCGTCAGCTGCGAAGATCAAGTCTTCTTCGATCTGCGCATAGACCTCGCTTACTGAAGCTCGGGGTAAGTTGAGGTCTTCCCCGAAGATGGGCATCTCTAGCACCAAGGGTACCCCCCCGAAAACACGAACCAGGTCGAAGTAAGCCAAGGCCCTGAGGAACCTCGCCTCGCCTTCATAAGGATTCTTCACCTCAGGTTCTAAACTTGTCTCTGCCAATCTGCCAATGACCACATTGGCCAAGGTGATTTGGCGATACCGGATGGCCCAAAAATTAGCGATGGGCAGGTTATCCGCCGAAACGGTAAAATTGTCAATAGGAGTAAAATCAGGGTCGGTTCCTCCTGCTTGGGTATTGTCTGAGGGAATCTCCGTGATCATCCAAGATTTCCCCTGCCATTCTACGTCCATCATAGGCGCATAGGCAGCTAGCACAGCGCGGTTGATGTCCTCCTCGGTTTGATAAAAGCCCTCCACTGTCAATTGGTCCAGAGGGTCTCGATCTAGGAAGCCGGTGCAGGCCTGCAAGATCCATGTCGCGACAAAACAAAAAATGGAAAAACGCTTCATATCCTTGGTAGTTAAGGGCCTGATTAAAATTTGAGGTTGATGCCAGCGGTCAGAGATTTGGAAATAGGATAGCGCCCATTGTCGACCCCGTTGATGATGGGGTTTTGATTAAATGAGCCAATCTCGGGATCATAGCCGCTGTAGTTGGTCCAGGTAAAAAAGTTTTGGGCGCTACCGTAAATCCGAACGTACTGGATTTGGGCGCGACTTAGCCATTCGGCAGGGAAGGTGTATCCGATAGATATATTTTTTACCCGTAGAAAGGAGCCATCCTCCACGAATCTGTCCGAAACCCGTCGATTGTCATTGGGATCAGGGCCCGTAGCTCGAGGAAGGGTGCTTGAGGGGGTCGTGTTTGTGTATCGCTCACTGACTGCTACCGACTGGTTTTGAAGCCCTGCCATCCCCTCGATATCCCTCCTGAGTAAGTTGAGAATTTCGTTTCCATGCACCGACTGAAGAAAGATGCTCAAGTCAAAGCCTTGGTAGCTGAAGTTGTTGATGAGGTTTGCCGTAAAATCTGGATGAGGGTTTCCAATAAAGGTCTGATCTTTTTCATCGATCACCCCATCTCCATTCAGATCCACAAATTTGATGTCACCGGGAGCGGTTCCTTCAGTTTGATAGGGGCTTTCTCCGATTTCATCAAAGGATTGAAAAATCCCATCTGTCTGGTAACCATAAAACATACCGATGGGCTGCCCTTCTTCCGTACGAGAGACAGGGATGCGCTGGATAATGCCCGTGAGCACCCCACTTGACCCCAGGCTTACGATCAAGTTTCGGTTGGCGGAGAAGTTGGCCGAAGTCTTCCAAGTAAAATCCCCACTGAAGTTCACCGTATTCACGGCAAACTCCCAGCCTTTGTTTTCTATGATGCCGACGTTGACAAAGGGAGGATTTAGGCTGCCCGCACTCATGGGGAGCAGCGCTGGCAAAAGCATGCCATCGGCTCGCTTGTTGTAATAGTCTGCTACCAATTCGATCCGATTTCTGAAAAGGGATAAATTCAAGCCAAAATTGGATTGAAAAGAGGATTCCCATCTCACATCGGGGTTGGCAATATTGATCGGGGCAAAGCCTGTCATCAATGCATCTCCCAGAACCACATTTATTCCCGTAAGGTTGGCGCTGTAGGAGTAAAGGCCTATTTCCTGGTTCCCCACCTGTCCCACTCCTGCTCGAAATTTCAAATCCCAATTCCAGGTAGGCAAAACGCTCTGCATGAATTTCTCATTGGAGATCTTCCAGGCAAAAGCCGCAGAGGGAAAAAAGCCATAGCGGTTATTGGGACCAAATCTAGATGAGCCATCAACCCGGAAAGTGGACGTGAGGAGATAGCGATCGTCGTAACTATAATTTAGACGCCCAAAATAGGAAAGCAGAGCCCAATGTCCTGCGCCTCCGTTGTTGGTCTGTTGCCCGGCATCGCCCAAGGCGAGTTGCTGTAGTTCATTATTTGGCAGGTTTTCTCTGGCAGCATAGACCCAGTCATATCTCCCTGCTTGAGCTTCAAAACCACCAAGAAGTGTCACTTTATGTTTCTCGGCGAATGACTTATCAAAGGTCAACAAGTGCTTATTGATCCAGAAGTAGCTTTGGTTGAAATTTTTTCGCAATGCAGATTTTCCAAAAAAACTACCTCTCTGAAAAGATGGATAGAAGGTGTGATGATGGGTGAAGTTCAGATCACTCCCAAATTCGGTCCGATAGGTCAGGGAAGGAAGCGGCTTGAACTCTAGGTAGACATTGGACAAGATTCGAGTTCGCGTACTGATGTCATTGGTCTCCAGGGCCCGAGCGACGGGATTGTCAAATGAAAGGGAAATCTCTTCCTGGGGTCCAGCAAAACTCCCATCGGCATTCCTGACCGGTGCATTAGGGACCATGAGCAAGGCCGTATACACCACCCCGCTGCTGTTGTCATTGAAGGTGATGTTTTCGTTGGTCCGGGCAACCAGAAAGCTATTGCCAATTTTCAATTTATCACTGAAGGAATGATCTAAGTTGATTTTTCCAGACAGGCGATCAAAGTCCGACCCCACGACGATCCCTTCGCGAAAGTGATAAGAAGCAGAAAAAGCATATTGGGTGCGTTTATTTCCGCCAGCCAAGGTCATTTGATAGTTTTGCATTCCTGCGGGACGGAATACTTCCTCTTGCCAATCGGTACCTTCTCCCAATAGTTCAGGGCGCTCAAACTCCTCAATGGTTTCCCCCCCTATCTCCTGATAATAAGCAGCATATTGCTGGAGGTTCATTACCGGAACCTTGCGAGCCAAGGTTTGGTTGGTGTAATAGGATTCAAAACTGAGGGTAGATTTTCCCTCTCCCCCTCGCTTGGTGCGGATGATGACTACCCCATTGGCGGCCCGTGCCCCGTAGATGGCCGTAGCCGAAGCATCTTTCAGTACTTCGATGGATTCGATGTCGTTGGGGTTGATGGTATTGAGGGCATTGGAATATTGCCCTCCGCCATCTAGATCGGAGAAATTATTGGAACCGCTGACATTGTCATTGACCACGGGTACGCCATCGATGACGTAAAGAGGTTCTGCCGAAAGGGTGGAGCCTATTCCTCGAATTCTGATGGACAGAGCACCACCTGGAGCACCAGAATTTTGCGTAACCATTACCCCAGCCGCTCTTCCTTGAATGGCCTGATCAAGTCCGGTATTGGGAATTTCTTTCAGTTCCTCTTCTGAGATAGAAGAAATGGCCCCGGTTAGATCGCTCTTCTTCTGGGTACCATATCCGATTACAACCACCTCATCGATATTCTTGGTATCGGGCACCATATTGATGGTCCCAATTTCTTCTTGGCTAGCGATGATGCGCTTGTCCTCATACCCATAGTATCGAATAAGCAATGTTTCATTTCTTTCTATCCGCAGCGTGAAGCGACCTTCGTTATCGGTCAGATCTCCGCGGCCACCACTCCCCAATGAAACCACCGCAGCTCCTATCAGGGGCTCCCCCGTTTCACCATCCAGGATTCGGCCTGACACCAAGATGACCTCATCTATGTGGTTGGGGAGAGGTTTCTGAGGTTCTTCTGAGCGCTGGCCTGCTTTGTTTTTCTTTACGATGTAGGTCCCTGAACCCAGCTTTTTGTACGTAAAATCTAGGTCTCCTAATAGGCGTTCGAGGTCCCCATCGATGGATGTGCCGGGCTGGATAGGAACAACTTGAACATTCCTAGTCTGCTCAATGTCATATACGATGTTAACCCTGTGGACGGAAGCAATTTTTTCAATCTCCCCACTGAGGGGCGTTACTTGCTCTACCCCTCCTTCAACCATTTTTATTAGCCCGGGCTCATTGGCTCCATAGGAAGCCAAACTTGCCATGACCAGCAAAAACAATAGGATAATGGAGTTCCTTCTTCTGTTGAGAGTAAACAGTAGATTCATTGTAGCAGTAGTATGTTTTTAAACCGTCTCGAAGGTCGGGAAGCTGGCTATTTGATTTATTCTATCAAGAAAGTTTGCTCCCCCGTCTTTTGAATGTTTAGGTCATATATTTCAGCCAGGGCTTCTAACAAAAGCTCCGGGTCATTTTCCTGAATGAATGCATTCACCCTTCTAGAGAGGATTTCTTCCCTGGCGAAGGTGATATCAAGGTTAAAATCCCACTTCAACTTTTCTGCAATAGCAGCTATGCTCTCTTCTCTAAAGATCATCTTATGATCTTTCCATGCAGATATGGGTTCTAGATCAGCAGACTCTAGCGAAAAACCCTCCTCAGAAAGTCGAAATTCTTCCCCAGGCTGCATCAGAACAGCTTTTGCAGGATGGCCTTGTGGTGTGAGCGATACGGATCCTTCTACCAAGGCCACGCGCAGAACTTCGGCGCGCTGTAAGGCGTTAAACTGGGTACCAATTACCCGGATATCACCCCTGCTTGTGTGGACGACAAATGGAACATCTGGATTATGGGTCACATCAAAAAAGGCTTCACCCTCTAGCCAGACTTCGCGTTTAGATGAGCCATCCCAATTGGCAGAAAAGCGAATTTCTGAGTTTGCGTTCAGGCTGACCTCGGTTCCGTCAGATAGCACCTGTTCAATAATCTCTCCATAACCGGTGCTAAGCAGCTGCAACTCTTCGGGCTTTAAAGTTTGCCACAAAAAGACACTGCCCAATAACATGGCCAAAGCAGCTGCGATCCCCATCCAAGCTCTAAAGGGATAGACTTTGGACTCCACTCGTACAGGTGCTGCTTGTAATTTTTCTTTTAACCGACTTAGCTCAGACTCCACCTCCTCTTCCGGTACCATTCCTCGCAAGGCAATGACCCATACCTTTGCCTCTTCAAACAACTGGGCATTTTCAGGGCTTTCAGCCCTCCATTGGGTCCACCTTGCATGGTCTTCATCGACCAGCCCCACACAATAGTTTTGGAAGCTTTCTGATGCTATCAGGGACTCAAATGATGATGTTGGTTCTTGCATCCAGTTTAGTTTAAGAAGGTATTGAGTGAGTTCACTCCCTTCCATTTAATAAGAGGAGGCAAAAATCAGTGTTTTACTAAAAGGAGGGAAAAAATTATTTTTTTCTGAGCTGGAGGAGGTGACCAGCCAATGATGACCTCAGCTTTCGAATAGAGCTGTGAATCTGATTGTAAACCGTTTGCTTGCTTTTGCCCGTAAAGAGCGCGATTTCTTCGTAGGCTAGCCCTTCCATATATTTCATCCGAAAAATTTCTCTCTCTTTCTCGGGCAACTGTTCAATGGCGAGGTTGAGGCGCTGCTGAATTTCGTCAACCTGGGTCTCCTCCCTGACAAATTCATCCAAAGCTGCCTGATCCATCTCCTTGAATTCATGGTCCAGGCGTTCCGAAAAACCCTTCTGCTTCTTCAGCTGTTGGAACATTTTTCTATAAAAAGACCTAATCAGGTAAGCCTTAAGATGGGTGATGTCTCTAGCCAATAAATCTTTCTCCCAGACTTCGATAAAGAACAGTTGAATGACATCTTTTACAAACTCTTTATCGGCTTTGATGCTCATACCCACATTCATCAGCGCTTGATAATGAGTAAGAAAGACCTCCTCAAACTCTCTCTTTCTATCTGACAGATTCTTTGACATATCACTGGCATCACAAGGTCCCCAAAAGCAGCTAAGTTTATGCGAATGGGGTATAAAGGCACATTTTATCAGCTGTACAGCTGATAAAATGTACATATTTTTTCATAAACATTGCCCTGTTTATTCATTCTCATGCATATAAGCGCCATCTGCTTTCTATGGCCAGAGACTCTTTCATTTTTCCTATTCAAAAGAAAATGAATCATCTCTTTACTTCTTGCCAAGCAGCTAGAATTCTCAATTTCATCGGGAAATCACGCCAAGAGGAATCAGTAAGTGAACAGGGACAAGGGGGATGAAAGGGTTTACAAAGAGCCCCGTTTGATCAACTTAGTGGGATTAGGGAAAATGCCATAAGTACGCTGCTGGATCATTTCAGCGGCCTTTTTACCCATGTACGCAAAGTCTGTAGTGATGACGGTAATACCTCCGGCTAGGATTTCTTTTACCGCAGTATCATTGTAGGAAATGATGCCAATCTGCTGACCGATCTCAAGGTTTTTGGCTCGACAGATTTTGATGATGTTGACCAAGTCGTCGTCGTCTGACCTTAAGCTTAGGTATACCGTACCCGCCTGAATATCATCCGCGGTGATGCCTTCCACTACTTCTCCGTTAAACTGATGGTCTTGACAAAAGCTGATGAATCCTGGTATCGCCTGGTCAAGGTGGTATAAGCTAGAGGGGGCGATCATCACCAGTTGTTGGTAACGGCTGAGCGGGTCTGTTATGGAGCTAAGTGCCTCGTAAATATCTCGCTTAAAGTCTTGGTACAAGATGCGTGGTTTGCCCTTCAGGCCTTTTTCAAAATTGTCTAAAATGAGACGCTTTTCTGGAGGAATAAGATTTAAGATCTCCGTGCAGGGCTCTTTAAGAAAGGTCACCACCACATAGTGGGTGTAGTTGGATAGATTTTGAGTGATTAAAGATTTAAAAATCTGGGCGTTGTGATGATGAAAAAAAATGTCTACGCTTCCAGCTTGACCGACCTGATCTACAAAGGCTTGGTAGATCTTCTGTTTGAAGGGCGTCATTTTGTCAAACAAAAGGAAGATGCGTAATGGAAGTTTCACGTCTGAGCGCCGAACATAATATCCTTTGCGGTTAGATGAATGAACCACGCCCTGAGCGCTCAAGTAATTGAGGGCCTTGAATACCGTCTCCCTGCTTACGCTAAGTTCTTCAGATAGCTTGTTGACAGATGGAAGGCGATCATTTACTTCGAGTGTCCCCGCCTCAATTTGGGCGACTATTCCATTGGCAATTTGCAGGTACTTGGGCTCCGGTTGTTGACCGTCTACTTCTAGCTTCAACATGGAATCTCTCCGTTTCGAATCAGTTTAACTGAAAAAACACATTTAAGACAAGGCAATATAGCCCATCAGGTCCCATCCGATCATAATTCTCCACCCCGGAGATTCAATTCATCTTGACTGACAGGCAGATTGCAGCCTTTTTCTACCTTAATCTACCCCAAAAAGCTAAGAGGCTGTTTGGATGTTGAGTTTACGGCCTAAACTTGTCTTTTTTGAACCT
>CAZFPQ010000111.1:0-22358 GCA_964521065.1 uncultured Bacteroidia bacterium
AGGAGTGAAAAATGAGGTATCCGCCGACGAATACTTAAGGATGATTGCACTTAGCCGGATTATGCTCCCCAACATTGAAAACATCCAGGCTAGTTGGCTAACCGTAGGCCCAGAAGTCGCACAGGTATGTCTTCATGGAGGGGCCAATGACCTTGGCTCTATCATGATCGAGGAGAATGTAGTGTCTGCAGCAGGTGCTTCTTACCGGTTGACCGCCGATGAAATTCAGCGAGTAATTTTAAAGGCTGGGTTTACCCCCAAGCTCCGAAACCAGCTTTATGAGTTTAGAGAGGTTCCTGCTCCCCTACAAGGGAAAATGTTGGCCTAAGGCGAGCTAGGAAAGCACTTTTAGGATTTATTCCACAAATAGCCGGACCATATAACTGATAGGTTAGATGGTCCGGCTATGGGTTTTTCTGTGCTATAAGCAAGTAAGTCCTTGCCTATAATGCTTATTCTTCGTCAGCGGCAGGCATTACCTGACGGCCACGGTAGTAGCCACTTTCCAAGCAGACGCGGTGATACAAAGTCGCTTCGCCAGTCTGAGGATCAAGATAATAAGTTCTTGGACTCAGTTTCAGGTGGGTACGGCGCTTGTTTCGGCGGGTTTTGGAAATTTTTCGTTTAGGATGGGCCATTTTCTCTCGCTCTTTATGTTTTAGTAAAAACGGATCAATATAATAAAGGCACGGGGGCCTAATCGTTCATTTGGTCCTTCAGCTTCTTCAAGGCTGCCCATCTTTCGTCAATGGGGCCGTCAGACTCTTCAGGATCTCCAGCTTCTTTAGGTTGACCTTTTTCGTCTAATCCTAATACGGCTAGAATCTCAGGATCACACAAGTGAACTTCAGGGTTGGCCAGGCGGCGCATGGGGAGAGCCAAATGCACAAAATCAAAGATTTCCTGCATGATCAGCAGCTTAGGTTCTTGAGGTTCAACATAAATAACTTCATATCCGTCGAACTTCATTTCTTCATCAAAGCTGTAGATGATTCGGCGCTCATCATCGATCTTCTGAGGATAAGGAGTATCACAACGATCACAAGGAATAAAAACTGTACCCACGAAGTGGAAACGAGCGTCAATGTGACGATGATACTTGACCAGATTCAGCTGTAGCATAAGATCTGCTCGGCTGATAAGGTCACTTTTCATGAATTCAAAAAACTCCTCATCAATCTGGAAGGCCTCTTCGTTGCTTCCCTCCTTGAGCCGCGCCACGTTGATAGAGTACCTTCGTTCGAAAGATTTTGCCTGGTCCATTTTTCCTTCGTTCGGTCGGCAAAGGTAAGGAAAGTTTGATAATTTTTTGATACCTAAGCCAAAAGATTTACGTGATAAAGATTCTTCCTTTTATGTCCCAACCTTGGAGTTATTCGCTGCGTCTAATAATTAGATGGATGTCTAATTAATTAAAAGCTAATAGATACCATAGAGATGGATGATTTTGGAGATGTAGCACCTGGGAAAGGAAAGTGGCCTAAAGTTCCAATGACCTCAACTCATTTTGTTGTCCCAAGCCTATTTTGATAAAAGTAGCCCTCACCTACCAATTGCACTCACTATGTTCGCTTTTCATGAAGTTCAAAAATTTCGGTCCCCTTGGCTATGGGCCTTGCTGATTGGATTATCCATCTTTATGGGGATGGGTCCAATGGGACAAATAATCAGTGGAGACTTTTTAGCTCAGGTATCGATTGCGAGTCTGTTTTTGCTTACTCTTAAGTCCCTACCTCTGTTACTAGCTGGTTTATTCGCTTTGATGTATTTGGAAACCAAAGTGGATGAATCAGGGATATTTATTCGATTTTTTCCCTTTCTAAATAAGCACTGGACCTGGGCGGAGATTCAATCATATGAACTGATTAGCTACTCTCCTATAGGAGACTTTGGTGGGTGGGGCATTCGCATGTCTGGTAGAACTACTGCCTACACGGTTGGGGGTAATCATGGGTTGGAATTAAAGTTGAACAATGGTAAGCGCGTAGTGATTGGGACACAACGCCCCGAAGCCCTTCAAGAATTTCTTGAGAATCAGCCCTGAGGCTTACCACATACTCGCTTACTTGGCCCGGATGTTCATTATAGGTAGAGTTCGCGCTTGCTTGGGTTCATTATTGCTGGAGTAATAACGACGCACGTTTACTCCCGGCACGATGAAACTTCCGCTACACCCCTATTGGCACTGGCAGTCTCGTTTTGGTAACTTGACTACCAGTCCCCATGGTCCAAACCCTACCACCAAGCAATCCAAAGCGATGATTAAATCTGTGATCATTGATGATGAGGCCCAGGCCCGTAGCGTAGTCAGAAATCTCCTCAAAGATTCCAATCATCCTATTGAGGTGGTGGGAGAAGGAGATGACGTCGCTTCGGGCCTTCAAGTGATTTCCGACACCCGACCTGATTTGGTATTTTTAGATATTCATTTGAGGGGAGGAAGTGGGTTCGACTTGCTATCCCAGCTAGAGCAAGTACCTTTTGAAGTGGTCTTTGTCACTGCCTATGACCAATATGCCCTCAAGGCTTTTCAATGCTCAGCCTTTGGCTACTTACTTAAGCCAGTTCGGTTGAGCGAGTTGCGCAAAGTATTAGACAAGCTGCAAGAGCAGAGACGTTTGAGAGAACAGGCACGTTCTGAGCGAATCAAAGTTCTGATCGAGAGCTATGAAGATCAGGGAAAAGTTCAAAAACTCATCGTGCAAAACATGCAGGGGTTTCAGGTCTTACCACTCAATGAAATCATGTATCTGCAAGCCGAAGGGAATTATACCTGGTTCAAGACCACTGAAGGAGAACGACTTTTGGTTAGTAAAACCCTCAAAGATTATGAGACTTTGCTGAACGACTTTGGGTTTTACCGCATTCACCAATCTTATTTAGTTAACCTCCGCTATATAAAACGCTATCTAAAAGGAGAGGGAGGGTCCGTGTTCATGACCAATGAAGATGAGTTGCCGGTATCTCGTCGTAAGAAGGCCGGCTTCCTGAAGCGCTTTTTGGCCTAATTCTATTTGGTAAATTCTATGGAGTTTCATGAGAAGGAAGTGGAAGTTCCTATTCTCGCTCTGTCTATAAACCAATTAATTATTTACCCTTAAATCATTTGTGAAAAGCGAGGGACTCCTTGACGCGATAAGCCTAAGTTTGGAGTCAAGCCTCCTCATAGTTTAAAATGTTGACCCATTGAAGTCCACCTAAGGCTTCTATCCAACCCGAATAATTTCCTGATTCATGTCTAACACCTTTACTAAGGCCGTGGTCGCCCTACCACGGACCCTCATCCCTATTGCCCTGCTCTTTCAATTGCTATATGGCCAAGGCGTGGCCATCAACGGTTCGGGCGCTAGTCCTGATCCTAGTGCGATGCTTGATGTGCAATCTACTACCCAAGGAATGCTAATCCCCCGCATGAGCAGCGCTGAACGCAACAACATTAGCTCCGCTGCAGAAGGATTGATGGTCTATGACCTTGACACCCATAGTCCTTGGACTTATAGCCAAAGCCAATGGCAGCAGTTACAGCCCCTACCTGCAGGGACCATCCTTTGGCGCGCTAGTCGCTCTGATGTTGAGATGGCCCAAGCGGGTTTCTCTTATATGGCCGATCAGGCTTTGGATAATGGGATCTCTGTGCGAGAATGGCAAAATCCTGCCCCTAGTTCCATAGGTGCTCCAGCAGCACGATCCCTCGCTCAGGCCTTTTGGACAGGAAGTCATATGTTGGTCTTGGGAGGCTCTCCTTCAAGTAGCTCTTTGGACGGTGGTGCCTATAACGCCACCCAAAACACTTGGAGTACCATTTCTACGGCAGGAGTCCCTAGCAATTTGTTTTCGCCTAGCATGGCAGTGGCGAGTGGAGGTTTTTATGTATGGGGAGGTGAGCTTGGACTGGGTTCTGGAACTCAAACCAATGCTGGATATTTGTATGATGCGAATCAAAACACTTGGACTTCCTTGAGTGTCATCTCCGCACCTTCCGTTCGCAAACAAGCCGCCGCAACGAGCATAGGAAGTCGCCTCTTGGTCTGGGGGGGGGTAAGTGGAGTTCCCTTTTTCGGAGGTACCTACCCCAGCGACGGAGGAATTTATGATCCTTCAACCGATTCTTGGACGGCGATAAGCTCTAGTGGCGCCCCTCAAGGGCGAGTAGGAGCTTTTGCTTTTTCCAGTGACCAGCAGGTGTTGATTTGGGGAGGTATGGGACAAGTCGGTTTTGGGACAGGGACTTTGTATGATGGAGGAGTATATGATCTCAACTCTTCGAGTTGGTCAGCCATCCAAACTGCGGGTGCACCAGATGCGAATTATTCTATCCAAGGAGCTTCATTGGTTGGAAAGCGAATGGTGATTTTGACCATTGAAAATACCAGTGGTCTTGTTACACCTTTTGTATATGACTTGACCACAGATACTTGGACCATGGGCACCCAGGCCAGTTCGGTAAGGGTAGACTTTTCCCTCGCTTGGACTGGGAATGGCTTAATCATTTGGGGGGGACGCAGCAACTCAACGACTTATTTCAATGATGGCTTAGAGTATGACCTTTCCACGGACAGTTGGACTACTTTCAATCTGGCTGGTGCGCCAACTGCACGGTCTAGGGCCGCATCAGTTTGGACAGGAGACCAATTATTAATTTTTGGTGGTTTGACGGCGGGAAATGTAACTGTACAAGATCCAGCCGCTTTGATTAGTCCAGGCAAACGCTTCTTTTACTTATACCAGAAAAACTGAGAACCATGAATCGATTTATGCTAATCCTCAGTTTGTTGGTTACGGGAGAGGCCTTTGGTCAAGGCAGCTTCTTCATCACTACGGGTACCCATTTGGTGTCTCAAGGTCAGCCAAAGCTGGTATTAGACGATATGCGCTGGGATCAAAATGGAAGTTTTATCCCCTCTCAGAGTGAAATTGTGATGCAGGGGAGTCTGATTACCAAGTTTGGTGGAGTGGCAGGTCCCAATGTGTATGACCTTGCCATTGATAAGCAAGCTCCTGGCTTGGTACTCTTGACCAGCAATGTAGTATTGTCCCATGAACTTAACTTGGTCAGCGGAGATTTGGCCTTAGATGGCTACTTATTAAATCTAGGTAGCACAGGGATATTGGTCCAAGAAAAGGAAACCAGTCGTGTCAAAGATCCCTCGGGCTCGGGTTCCATCGTTGCGGTTGCTACCTTGAATGCACCCAATCAGGCCAATCCTGGAAACCTAGGCTTGGAGATTAGTTCTTCTGCAAACATGGGTTCAGTCGCTGTAAGGAGATTTCATGATTCCCCTAACCTCAACGGTGCCCAAGGCATTCAACGTCGCTACCTTAGTACCGCAACCAACAACACCAACCTGAATGCGACCTTGGTCTTCTACTACCTGGAAGCAGAGCTCAATGGGATTCCTGAATCCGGCTTTCAATTTTACAGAAGTGATGATGGAGGTATTTCGTGGAATCCGCAAGTTACCAGTGTGCACAGTCCCGCCAACAATCAAGTAAGTCTTACGGGGGTTGGAAGCCTATCGCAGTGGGGAACCACCCAAGCCAGCGTGCCATTCCCAGTAGAATGGCTCACCATCTCGGCCCGTTGGGAGCTAATAGGTAGCCAAACTGGTGCTTTGGTTGAATGGGGAACAGCAGTAGAGCAGCAAAGCGATTATTTTTTAGTAGAGCGACATGTGCTAGGCAGTGGTACGTGGCAGGTCGTAGGGAAAGTCACCGCGGTTGGGAATAGCCAGTTGCCCCAGAGTTATCAATTATTTGATGAGCACATTGATCCCCTTCAGCAACTCCAATATGCTTATCGAGTGAGAGAGATAGATCTCAACGGTCAAAGCAGTCTAAGTGAAGTGGTTTTACTTGAAGGCCAGGCAGACCTAGCCCGGACATTCTCCATTCACCCCAATCCGGCTCAATCTGAGACAAAGGTATATTGGAAATTGGCTCCAAGGGAGAATGCTCAAGAAATTCGGATCCATGACTTATTGGGACAGGAGCTAGACCGGTTTCCTTTAAGCGGAATCCAAGAAGATGAATATGTGCTCAAGACCCGTTCTTTGATCAAGGGCAGCTACTTAATCATGCTCATTACAGACCAAGGTTTTTTAACTCAGAGGCTGATAGTGAGTCATTGAGAAAATAGACTAGCGAAATGCCCATTAGGAGCTGGACCTCTTTGGAGGTGCCGGCTTTTTTGATGTTGAGATTTTGGGAGCTATAGTTAGGTGGCCAAACAAGAGTTCTGGAAAAAATATTTGTAGCCAAATCCGTTAGATAAAGAATGGACCCCAAAAAGGCTGCCCTATGTTGGGAGCAGCCTCTTTTTTGATTCTTGAGTAGAAGGGAAACTAGAAGTTTCCTTCCAAATCGATGCCGGTAGCAAGGCGTTCAATGGCTGCGATGTAAGCCGCGAGCCTCATAGAGCACTTATGCTTTTCATGGGTAGCATAGACCTTATCAAAAGCTTCTACCAACATAGGAGCTGCTTTGTCTCGAATTTCATCTTCAGAGTAGTAGTGACCCCTACGGTTTTGTACCCACTCGAAGTAGGAGACAATTACCCCACCTGCGTTGGCAAGAATGTCGGGTACAATGAGGATCCCTTTGCTATCTAGGATGCTATCCGCATTTGAGGAAATAGGGCCATTGGCTCCTTCTACAATGAGCTTAGCCTGAATGGCGTCAGCATTGTCTTCAGTAATCACGTTCTCAATAGCTGCTGGTACCAGTATGTCGACATCAGAAGCAAGTAATTCTTCATTGCTGATCCTCTTACCATGCGCATAGCCTTGTAAGGAACCATGTTGTTTGATATAGCTGACTGCGTCACGTACGTTGATGCCATCTTCATTGGTGATACCACCAGTATGATCACTGATGGCTACTATTTTCACCCCTTGATCCGAAAGCAGCTTGGCGGCCCAGCTTCCTACATTTCCAAACCCCTGTATGGCACAAGTACATTCTTCGGGGGTCCACTTCATCCGCTCAATGGCCTTCATGGTATTGACCATTACTCCCCAACCGGTAGCTGGGACGCGTCCTCGTGATCCGCCCAAATGAAGGGGTTTGCCGGTGACTACACCTGGGGTATAACCATATATTCGTGAGTACTCGTGGAAAATCCAGGCCATTTCACGGTAGCTGGTTCCCATATCAGGTGCTGGGATATCACTGTCTTCTCCAAATACATTTTTCAAGGCGCGGGTGTAAGCCCGAGTGATCCTTTCTAGTTCGTCGGTACTGCGAATCTTTGGGTTAAGGGTGATTCCTCCTTTAGCTCCTCCGTAGGGCAACCCTACCAGCGCACATTTAAATGTCATCCAGCCAGCTAAGGCTTTTACTTCATCGAGATCTACGAAGGGGGCAAAACGAATTCCTCCTTTAGAAGGGCCCATCACAGTAGAGTGAATAACTCGATAGCCTTCAAAAACTCGGGTGGTTCCGTCATCTAGTTTGACGGGCAGGTTTACGATTTGAATTCTCTCTGGAGCAGAAAGCACATCTCGATAGCGCTGGTCTAAATTGACTATGTCGGCAGCCGCATTGAATCGGGCCAGCATCGAGGCATAAGGAGACAGCTTGGTTTCCAGTTGAGTGTTTGCTTTAACTTCGGACATGGCGAATCCTGGTTTATCAGTGTGGGGTGAGCAGCGTTGGAATGCATTGACTAACTAACCAAAGTTAGTTGGGTTTGTTGAGATTTCAAACGCTGATTATCAATATGTTAACATGATAATTTTACTCCGAAAACCATTGAAAGATTACCAAATCACAGCAGGGAAAAATAAAAATATACCAACGGAATGGATAAAAATGTTCCATCAAACCGATCCAGCATACCTCCGTGACCTGGCAGAATCCCACCAGAATCCTTGGCCTTTACACTGCGCTTGAGCATAGACTCTGTCAAGTCACCTAGCTGACTGAAAACAGCGATGATGGCGGCAATAATCATCCAGTTGCCCTGTTCGAGGGGAAGAATTTGGGTATTGACCCAGCCCCATAGTAGACAGAATATTCCGCCTCCGATGGCACCTTCCCAGGTCTTCTTGGGGCTGATTCTTTCAAAAAGAAGATTTTTTCCAAAAAAACGCCCCATGAAGTAGGCTGACACATCTAAGGCCCAGGTCAACAAGAGAAAGCCTAAGGGAAAATGAAAGCTGTATTCACTTACTTGACCAGGTACCGAAAGGTCGAAGAATAGATACAGTGGCAGCACGATATAAATAAATGCTACTGCAATACGCCCCAGTTGTTGCACAGGCCTCCGCTCAGCTGGATCATATAGCATGACCAATTGTAGGAAGGGAAGCAATAGGACCAACTCCAACCAGTATATTTTATGGTCAAAGCCCCAGGCTTTGACAGGAAATATTTCGAAGAGGGCAGTACTCCAAAATATGAGGTTTACGAGGATTCCTGCCAACCGATATCGCCTCACGTGGGTTCCCATGAGGTTAAAAAACTCTATCACCGCCGAGGTTGAGACGATGATACAAAATAGCCAAACTCCAAATGGTGCCCATACAAGTGCAGGAATAAGGATCGCAACGGCTACCAAGCTGGTAATGGTGCGACTTCGTAAGTCATTCATAAATCTTTTCAGTTGCAGGCTTAGCTGAACCTTGTCGATGAAATAAATAAAGCGCTCCGGCCACGAGCATAACTGATCCTAAAACTACGGTCCAAGGAAAGCTAATTTCCTGAGCGGGGTCTACCCCAGAGAGAGCTGGGTATTTGGTCCCCAGGAATGCGAGAAAAATGGAAGTGGCATTAAAAACAAAATGACCTGCAATACCAGTCCATAAGCTACCAGATCGATAGACCAAATAACCTAAGATTCCACCTAGGAATGCCCGAGCAAAAAAGCCATAGAACTGAAAATGGATGAAGCTGAATATCAACGCCTGGGTGACAATGGCCCAACTAGGCTTCATCATTCTGCCTAATTGTTTCTGTAAAAATCCTCTAAAAAACACCTCTTCACAAAAGGCGGGTATCATCGCAAAAATCAACAAGTTGACTAGGAGTACTCCCCAATTTTCTGTTCCAAGTACCTCAAGTAAGGCTTGTCCGAACACATCTTCTTGTCGCTTCATCCATGCTTCAGCTTCTGACAAGAAAGCAGGTAGTTGGAAACTATCTGCATCTAGCTGAAGCCATTGGACCAAAGGAAGCGCGAACAACATGACCAACATGGCCAAGGGAATCTGAAAAGCTTTGCCTTGATGGGTAAGTCCAAGTTCACGGGTAGGGGCTTGCATCATAGAGGCCATGAGCCACCCTGCGGCTCCCCAAGTGCTGAGTTGATTACCTGCCTGAATCAGTCGAAAAATCCATGGATAATTGGCCTCTTGGTTGACACTTCCTCCAACGATTAGTTGGAGTTCACTCATTTCAAGGCCAAATATGAGGCTGATCAGGTATAGCCATAGGGGGACCAGTACCATGAGGCACATGAGGTAAACCAACAAGCCCAGCATCAAAGCAAAACGAGGACTGCGTTTTACATTTTCAGAGAAGGTACTTAGAAGACCCATATTCTTGCAACTTACACCAAATAGCGCTTTTTGTCAGCGATTTACAGTCATTTTTGTGGAAAAACTCAAGCAAAGAGATCTTAGTTAAAGCTGGAGATGAAAATTAATTCTTAATTTTGCGTTGTAACTATGGTTTGGCTTCTGCTTGATCAATAAGCTAACAACCTTTGATAAATTCCGCTTGTTTGATATGGTGAAGATTGGCAACATTGAAGTTGGCGAATATCCCCTCCTGCTAGCTCCGATGGAAGACGTAAGCGACCCTCCGTTTAGGGTTTTATGTAAGGAAAATGGTGCAGACGTGGTCTACACTGAGTTCATCAGTTCCGAAGGACTGATTCGATATGCTGACAAAAGCATCGAAAAACTAGACATCTACGACCGCGAGCGCCCGGTTGGTATCCAAATCTTTGGACACGACATCGAATCGATGCGAGCTACTACAAAAATAGTAGAGCAGGCACAGCCTGAAATTTTGGATATCAATTATGGCTGTCCTGTAAAAAAGGTAACCTGCAAAGGTGCTGGAGCAGGGATTCTTCAAGACATTGATAAGATGCAACGGCTCACCAAGGAGATTGTCGACGCAACCGATTTACCAGTCACGGTAAAAACGCGACTTGGCTGGGATAGCCATACCATTCGAATTGTAGAGGTGGCTTTGCGCTTGCAAGATGTGGGTATCAAAGCTCTGACCATTCATGGGCGTACTAGAAAGCAGATGTACAAGGGGCAAGCTGATTGGACGATGATTCAAGAGGTAGCGGCTCATCCCGACATTGAAATCCCCATTTTCGGAAATGGAGACGTAGATTCTCCCCAAAAAGCCGAACTCATGCGGGAGCAATATCCAGACGTGAGTGGCATCATGATTGGCCGTGGCTCTATTGGAAATCCCTGGATTTTCAATGAAATCAAGCATTACCTAGCCACGGGAGAAGAGCTGCCCAAAGCCAGTTTGGCGGCTCGAGTGGAGACCTGCCGCAGACATTTGGATATGTCCGTAGCATGGAAGAGTGAAATTGTTGGGATACGCGAAATGCGCAGACACTATCCTGCTTATTTCAAGGGTCTACCTGGTTTTAAGCCTTTACGCATGAAATTGGTTACTTCAGACCAGCTATCTGAAATATATGAGACCTTGGATTATATTGAGCATGAATACAACCCTGAATCGGTAAACATCCCCGAAAAGAGCGAAAGAAAGAAGCCTGCACTTAAGATTCGTCAAGGAACCGCGGTGAGGAATAAGCTCAACCTCCCCCAAGCTAGCGCTCAACCGGTTTCTTTTGAGAGTCTTTGCTAGGAGGCTTTTTCCGATTGCAGCAAAATTTGTCTAATTTATCCCCGACTTACAGGAACGTTTGAATTATCATAAATCACTGGAAATTATGAATCTCCGATCGCTCTTACTTGGGTGGCTCATCGGTATCATGGTCCTACCCACCCTAGCTCAGGAGGTAGACGTAGCTACAGTATTGGCAGACACCAAAACTTTCATCTTTGACAATGGTGAGAATACCGTCAAAGGCTATGTTTACGCTCAACTGGAAGCTAAAACGGCTTGCTGTGGCGATGACCGTATTTACCTAGAGGTAAAAATAGACCCTTCGGGGTATGTGCTATCGGCCAAACCCTTGACTGGATCCAACGCTTGTTTCAAGCAATCAGCGGTAGACATCGTCAAAAACATCCGCTGGGATGCGGCTGAGTTCAAAGGCCCTAAGTCGGTATACTTTGAGATCAAACCCAACGTAGAGTGCAGCGATAGCCGCAGCAATGAGTACGTAGCGTTGGAGGTGTTCAATAACGAAATCCTCGCACCGGGTAGCACCACCAGCGATGGCGCTCCCGCTGAGATTGCCTCAGCCGAGCCAGACCCTGCTGATCCAGAAGTGCTAGAAGAGTTGATCAGTGCTACCACCAGTTCTGAAGGAGAAAACACAGAGCCAGAAGTGCCAGCTACTGAAGAGCCAGAACCTGCCCCAGTAGAAGAGGTGGCCGCAGAAAAGGTAGAGCCTACCGAAGCGGAATTTGAAGGCATCGTCACCGACGAACCTGCTCCTCGCCCTGCAGATCCTCCAGCTCAAGTAGCCGCCGAAGAAGTTCGCCCTTCTGGCGGCGTTAGTCGAGGTGAGGTCGAAGCTTCTGAGCAGGCTGAAGCCGAGCGAGTCGCTCAGCAACAAGAAATTGAAAACCTTCGCCTGGAGTTAGAGCGCATGCGCGTAGAAGAAGAAAAGCGCCAAAAGCAATTGGCCGCGAGAGAAGCGGCTCGCCGTGAGCGCGAAGCGGCTCAACAGGCAGCACTTGAGCAGCAACAAGAAGAGTATGCTTCTGCCGAAGAGTCATTTGGTTCAACTGGAGGGGAGGAAGGACTTTGGCTACCAGGTAGCGAGGAAGGAGAAGCGGGAGAAGAAGGTAGCTTTGATACCGGTATCGGTGAAGGAGATGATGAAGAAGCCCGTCTTCGGGAAGAGATAGAGCGCCTACGTCAAGAGCGCATTGAGGTAGAAGAAGCCAAGCGTCAGCGCGAGCAAGAAATGATGCAGGCCATGGAGGATACCCGCCGAGACAACGAACAGATCCTCGCTTTGGAGCAGGAGATAGCGGCTCGTGAAGAGGAAGCAGCCCGGGTCCGTGAAGAAATGGAGCTTCAGCGCTTGGTTGAGGAAAAAATGCAAGTGGATGAAGCTAGGGCCCGTGAAGAAGAAGAATACCAGCGCATGATGGACGAGATCGCTCGTCTACAGGCCGAAGCAGAAGCTAAAATTCGCGACCTAGAGGCTCAAAAAGCGGAGATTAACCGCATGACTGAACTGGAGCAAAAGCGTCAGCAGGAGATTACCCTGGAGCGGGCCATCCGTGAGAAGGAGCGCCAAAAGCGCATGGAAGAAATTCGCATGCAAGTCATGAGCAGCGGTACCCCCATCACCAATATTACTTCTAGCAGCAACGAAGACCTAGAAGCATTGATTGGAAACTTGGATCTTTCTGCCGAAGCAGATAGCGAGGCCCTAAAAATCCTGATTGAGCAGATTCAGCAGATGAAGCAAGAGATGACGCTGTTGCAAAATCAAATTGTAAATCTAGGCGGTCAACCCGTGACCTCTCCAGCCGCTACTACAGACTACTCTCCTAGTCCTTCTTCCTACTCCTCTTCTTATAGCAATGGGGGAAATGGAGGAACCCGCAGTGGAGACAATGGAGGTAATGGTGGAAACGGAGGTACTGGAAAAGTTCAGAATGGCAGTACGGATATGTCTTGGAAAGAGATAGAGTATAGAGATCCCGACGTAGATCCTTCTTTTTATCCTACACGTCCATCACCAACTCCTGCTCCTTCTCCTGTCAACCCTGCTGGAAGCAATGATCAACCCGTAGCAAACCCTGGTACCCCATCCGGTGAACCTACCCCGGCTCCCGTGTCTACCCGCTATGATTCTCGTCGTGGCTATACCAATAACCTTGACGATGAGCATGACAACCTGCCTGGTCCTACTTCACAGGTTCGCGAGTACATCACAGGTCGTGATGGCATGAAGGACAAGATCTCTACCGATCTAGCTGCCGCAGGTATTTGCGGATTGGCTCAGTCTCTCTTTGCGGTGACCATCAATCCTCAAGGTGATGTAGTTACGTACGACATCCTTGGTTCTAACAACACCGACGTTGGATTGCAGTTGACTTCCATCGTTCCTACGTTAAAGTTTCAGCCAGCTGGGGTTCGCTACAATCAAACCCTCTATCTTGAGTTCAAAGCAGAAATCAAGTGTGATGGACAGGAAGCCGTAAATCTTCAACAAGTGAAGCCTATGCTGGAAACCGGCAATAACTAAGAGCTGATCTTTATGAAGATCTTGTCCCAAGAGAGAACATAGATTTATGATAGAATAAGGCCGCATCAAAAGATGCGGCCTTATTGTTGGGTGCCGGTGGAGGATTGATGGGTGAATGGTATCCACTAATGCGGAAATACCTCTCGCTTCTCGCCTCTCAATAATCAAGGACCCGGATCTCGGTACGGCGGTTGAGTTGCTTGTTAGCCCGGGTATCATTGGGAGCAATGGGTCGGCTTTCCCCGTATCCACGGGCCGCCATTCTATGGCGAGCGATTCCTTTTGAAGTCAGGAAGTTGACTACCGATTGAGCCCGTCGCTGAGACAAGGTTTGGTTGTGCTCATCAGAAGCGTCGCTGTCGGTATGTCCAGAAATTTCAATTTTTAAGCTGGGATTTTCTTCCATGATGTGGAGGAGGTGGTTCAGAGCAGTGATGGATTCTGGTCTCAGGAACCACTTGTCGACGTCATAATAGATGTCTCTCAGGGTTATCATGGCATCTTTTTCGAGCGGCTTGAGAAAAATGTCATGGGTCAGGTCCTCTCCTGGTTCAGTCGGTCGAGATTCGGTCTTGGAGACGTTGAAAAAATAACCCTTGGCGGTGGTATTGAACAGGTAATATCCGTAAGGTAGGCAAATCCGGTAGCTGCCACCCTCCTTAACTCTTAGGCTATCAATGGGTTGATGGTCCAGGTCGGTAATCACTATTTTGGCATGAGGAACGGGTCTTAAGGTTTTTTCATCTTTTACCACTCCCTGGATACAAGTCAGCTGAGGGCGAGAAAGATCCAGGTCAACTTGTCTTCCCTTGGGAAGATGGAAGGTATTTAATGAAAAGCTTTTCTCTTGTGATAGATAGTGTGGAAAACTTCCCTCAACGGAATAAGACCCAAAAGGAAGTGCTTGTTCATAGAAGCCTTTTCCATCGGCCGTCAGCTTAAGCAAGGACTGACCGCTTTTATCGGTCAGGACTATCTGAGCTTGTGGCAGGACTTCATTGCTTTCTTTATCTCGTATGTAACCAAAGACCAGGGTACCTCGATGCAAATACACCTCCTTATGTAAGGCTTGCTTTGGCATAAAAAAGACCTCCTGGTGGACAGGCCAGTCTTGGGCTTGGACGCGCAACAAATAGTCTGTCTCCAGGGGGGGACACAACTCAAATTTTCCTTGCTGGTCAGCCTGGTCTACTGCTATGCTTCCCCTTTGTCCCTGAGGATTCCACAGAGAAACAATCGCGCCTGCTATCATACTGCTGTCTAAGCCACTAAATACTTGACCAGTTAGGCAGGGCGTTTCGGTAGGGGGAGCTTGACTTTCTTGGAAGAAGTTGTGGTGCAGGTTGATCATTCCATCGTTGATCGAAGCAGTCAGGATGTCTTGGTCCCCGTCCCCATCAAAGTCTGCGCTCCCAATGGCGGCGTTCCAATCCCCAGATCCCAATTTTATGCCATCCTCAAATTGACCTTCACCCTGGTTAAAGTGATAATGAATGGCTTTATCCAAAGTAGAACAAGATACCAGATCTAAATCCCCGTCAAGATCAAGGTCGACGGCAGTCAGTCCAAAATTGTGATCTCCTGAGCGCAAGGTTTGCCTCAGAAACTGATGCTCCCCTTGATTTAGGTGAACTGAGAGTTTGTGGTTGAGATAGCAACCTGCCGCTATATCTAGGCGACCGTCTTGGTCAAAATCGCCTGCGGCCAAAGACCAGTTATTTTCTGTGGCACGTAGCCTTTGTCCTTTAGAGGAAAGGCGGCCATTGGCTTCAGAATAATAGAAATACAGAAACCCATCGTCGCACCCTGAGACTAAATCTACCTGTCCATCTCCATTAAAATCTCCACATAGCAGCGACCTAGGCTGGCGGCCGGTGTTAATTGAATAGGCGGTCTTGAACTTTCCCTCCCCTTCATTTCTCAAAAAATGGATCTTAGGTTGATGAACGGCCACGGCGGCAACGTCTAGGTCACCGTCTCTATCATAATCAATCATCACCAAGTCATGGGGCATGCCAATCAGGGGGATCTTGCTGCTAACTTGTAGCCCTCCTCTCTGATCATTTAATGATATACGAACCCCTTCGGTGAGACCGAGTGCCGCTACGTCAGGGAATTTGTCCCCATTAAGGTCGCCTACAAAAAGTGCTCTACCATTCTGAGGACCTGGGTAAGCCCTACGTGAGGCAAACTTACCCTCTCCTATATTGAAGTGAACGTTAATGTGTTGGTCGCTTTTGGTGATGGTGACCGCATCTAGGTCGCCATCTTGGTCCATATCAGCTAAGGCTAAGTCCCAGGCTTGTTTGCCACTGGGAAACGAGCTGGGAGGAGAAAACAGTTGCTTGGTTAATTCAATAGGAGATAGGGGCAGGCTATCCTGTCCAAAAAGGGGGAACCCACCAGCCAATAAGCAGAAGCAAAGGTAGAGGGTTGGGCTATATTTCATCAATTGGTAATTGCCATTATTCGATTAATTGCAATATCGGAATCACTATCTGTCTATCATGACGTTTATAAATGTCTAACTTACATCTGGGGAGTCTAGCAAAAACTGCTTCAATCTTATCATTTAACCCTTTGTCTTTTGCGCATAAAAAAATGGGAGATAGCTCATGCTACCTCCCTCATCTTTATCTAAGAACTGATTATCAGTCAATCTAAGCCATGCTAACGGTTTCGGCCATATTGTTCGTGACTAGAAACCCAATCAGAAGAAGAAATAGCAGAGCCAAGTGAAAGTTCACCTGCTAAAACAGCAGCTGCCACAATCTCTGCGAATTTTTTAACTTTTCCTTTTCCGTAACAATCGAGAAGTTCTAGGGATTCTCGTTGGGTAGCAAGGGCTGTACCTCCCCCGTAGGTAGCCACGATTAAGGAAGGAATCGTGATGGAAACGTATAGATCTTCTTCCTCCGTTAGTTCGATGTAGAGAATACCGGCGGAGGATTCTGATACATTGGCTACATCCTGTCCCGTGGCGATGAATATGGCGGTGATGGCGTTGGCGGAGTGAAGGCCATTGTTGTTGGCGCCAGAAAGAATGGTACCTACGTTGGCTACTCCATAATGATAGGCAAGGGTGCGGGTATCTACCCGCATGTACTGATTCAAAATTTCCCTTTTGATGATGCACTCTGCAGTAACCCGCTTACCACGGGTATGCATCAAGTTAACCTGGGAGGCTTTTTTATCGGTAGCGAGGTTAGATTCTAGATAGAAGTGCTTGAAGGGGTGGGCCTTGTAATGATCCAAAATCCAACTACAGGCCGCAAAGGTCGCCCTACCGACCATGTTTTGACCAGCGGCATCTCCGCATGTATAGTTAAATCGCAAATAGGCAAACTTGCTGGCCTGATACGAATCGATGTAAACCAGCTTACCTATGCTGGTGGTCGCTTCGGCCTTCTCGGCAATGAGGTCAAAGTTGTCATGGACCCACTTGTCAAACTCCCTGGCAGCACGTGCATCTTCCATCACAAATACTGGAGCCCGCTGCATGGCATCGTCCACCACGGTGCACCTTACCCCTCCACAGGCATTGACCAGCTTGATGCCTCTATTGTAAGAGGCAACCAAAGTTCCCTCAGTGGTCGCCATGGGGATCAAAAATTCCCCTTTGGCATGCTCTCCATCAATAATTACCGGTCCGGCAAATCCCATGGGGATTTGGGCTACCCCGGTGAAGTGTTCACAATTGCCAGCCGTGATATGTGGATCAAAGGAATAGTGAGGAATGTGTTCCAGCTTTTTACCGGTGTACTTGGCTACAAATTCCTGGCGAATCTTGATGATTTCCTCATCGTAATCATCATCCTTGCTCCGAGGAATGACCACCCTTTCTTCCTGTTTTTCCTGGATGGAATCTTGAACCTTGAGGGTGAGCTTACCAAAGGGTTTTGCTTCAAAAGCCACTTCAATTTTGTGCTTTCCCTCGGGGAGGGCGTCTATTCCCAACCGAAGAGTAATGATGGTTCTAAGAGGAAAGTCAATGGGCTGTGACGAACTGATTTGAGAAGGTGAAAAAGATTCACCTCCTTCAAGGTGCAGCATTACTTGGCCTAAAGGTACATCTTGACCGGCAACACTGACCCTTGAAAGGCCAATCAAGGTGGCATCACTGAGTCGATTTTTTAACGAAAACTCTACTCCGGAGGAGGTGTTTTGTAGGCTGCTAAAGGTGTACAGTTGCTTGAGTAGTAGGCTAGGTACCAACATGTGAAGAGTTGAATTTGAGGTCCTATTTATTTGACGGCCAAAAAATTTCGTCAAATAATAGCTTACAAACAAGCCCTAGAGGCTATGCTATGGGTTCTTTTGGTATCAAGCGAGCCAAATATTCATAGTGGGGTCCTTTGTGCAAGCAAGAGCAGGAATAGCCATGGTGGGTAGCATGCTGAACTAATTTAGGATAGTCCAGGTAAAGCCAGTCAAAAGCCTCTCCTTGGATAGCACCAAAGGTCATTTGATAGCGGATAATGCCATGGTAGCGCCCCTCTGGCAGGGTAAGACTGAGCTCCTCGCTTTCATAGAGGTAGCTGATGTCAGAAGAGTCAAGCAATATTTGGCCACCTGGCTTGAGCCAGCCTTTAGCTTGATCTAAAAATTGATTGAGCCCGTGTAAATCTCCTACCAAGCCGATTCCATTCATCAACAAGAGCAGGGTATCCACCGGCGGTCCCTGGTAAGTATAAATATCTTCGTGTAGGGCTTTTTTTACTCCTCTGGCTTGCATAACCTCAACTGCCCCAGGGGAAACATCCATGGCCTGTACCAGATAGCCTTGATGCTGTAACCATAAGCTATGTATTCCAGCTCCGGCTCCTACATCCAAGACATCGCCACGGCATTGTTCCAAAGCCATTCGCTCCCAGGCAGGCATGGCAGAAAAGCTGCGAAAGAGATAGCGTGCAGGAATCACATCGTCCACGGCAATATCGGAGTATACCTGGACCACCGCTCGCTGGTCTCCATGTAAGTAAGCCAGCATGGCTTGCCCCATGGGATCTTGCTTGGAGTCTTTGATGAGCATGCTTGCTAAAATAGGGTTTTGTGGTAGATAGACTAAATTCCAGAGGCATCTCAAGCTCCCGAACCCTCCTTATCTTAACCTCTCTTCAAAACCGATTGATCAATCCTACGTGGATTTTCCCTCGGGCAGGTTGGAAGGGAATGTCTGCGGTACGCCCTACGGCGTAGATGATTGAAAGAATTCCAGCTTTGGTTCCATAGTTCATCCCAATTCCAGTGCCTATTGGGTATATTTCTTCGTCTCTAACCCGGTCTCTGAGATAGGCAGCATCAAAGAAGGCAAATAGATAGGAGTCGCGTTCCAGCTGAAAGCGGTACTCTAGGGTCATGAAGCTCATGAGGTCGGTGAAAAACTGATTTTCATTGAAACCCCTGAGACTCCTTGCACCACCTATTTGCAGCTGGTCATTGCGTAAATATTGTGTCAAACCTAGCCAGTAGCTTTGGTTGGCCAGATGGATGACCTGTCGAGGACTCAAAGGCCAGTAAGCTTTCACGCTCAATTTGATCTCTTGCGCTGCTTGGTTAAGCAGCAGGTTCTCATAAACCTCTTCGGAAAAGCGTAGGTTGGGACGGATACGTCGGTTACCCAAGCCAAGATCGATGGAGGCATCAATGCCTTTGCTGGGATTGAATCGGTAATCTAGGCGCTCATAGTGGAGACCCAGGCCAAACAGTTGGCGTTGTCCATCAAGTTGATCTGGAGTTAAATTACTGGTATCTCTTAGGGTAGAATCCAATAGGCGGGTATTTCGGCCATCCACGCGAAATCGAGCTGAAAGGTTGGGGGAAAACCCATATTCCAAACCCGCTTCATATTCTAGGTTGAGGAAGTCTACTTCCTGTTTGAGCAAGGTAAACCGTCCTTGTGCGCGGATGGGAATGCGCAAGAGATAAGGTAGCTTTACTTCTAAGTTGAGCCGTTGAGAGGTAGAAGGAAGTTGGTTGTATTCCAGGGCCAAGATTTCCCCAAGCCGAAAGGGACTGACCAGGACCAAGTCGAGTACCCCTGTGAATTGAAGCCGCTGACTTTGATCTAGGGGTGGAAGCAGACCTAGTAATAGGTTAAATCGACTGGTTTGGGCCTTTTTTAGTTGGACTTGTACTTGGGCTCCTTGGTAAGGCAAAAAGGTAACTTCAGGGGCTTGTACCTGCTCGTAGTAAATCGAGTTGTTGAGGAGTCGAGGCAAATCCGCAACCAATTGTTCTTGGTATGGATCGCCTGGTCGTATGCGGGCAAGGTTGAAAATAAAGCTGGGCTTTTCTCGGGGATTACCCAAGAAAATAATGGTGTCTATGGGGGTATAAGGTCCGGGATCAAATTCATAGTGAACCCTTACTGCTACTTCTCCACTTTCTTCTCCAGGCTGATAGATGACCCGTCGCTGATAAAATCGGGCAAAAGGATATCCTTCGTTTTGGTAATCATTGATGACTTGGTCCAAAGAATGGTTCAGGTTTTCCCAGTTAACTCGCTCTTTCTTGGCAGCAAGTTGATCCAGATCATAGCGGTTGAGATAGGAAGCGGGTAGACCTGGCAGTTCTAAGGCAGAATAATGGTATTGCTGCCCTTTCCATAGCCCGACCCGAAGGGTATCACCATAGAGCTGAAAATCACTTAGGACTGCTTCGGCGAAGCCCAGGTCCTGCTGATTATCTACCCAGTTCTCCATCACCTCGCGAGCCGCAGGTAATTGGCGGGCTTGTCTAATTTTGCGCTCTAGCTTGGGGGCATCAGCAGGCCTTTGCTGAATCCAGCAGATTTCTTTCGGTGGCCAAGAAGGCACATCGCTAGAATTTTGGGCACTTAGCATGCTAAAGAAGACCATCCAAATCAAGAAGAGGGCAAATATTCGAGACATGTTTATCAATGGGAAAAGTAGCGAAAAACAGATGTCACATTTTTCATATGATGGGAATTCCGTAATTTCCTCAGCGTTTACACCAGCGTTTTTCACCCAAAACCTAAACCATAATTCCATGAACTCCGAGGATAAAATTCTCACCCGACATCCCCAAGGCAAAAGTGGGGTAAATATTTTGCGCCGCCGATATGAGCAGGTCCGGACCTTCATTTTGGATACCCTTACTCAGGAGGGCGAGATGACCTACCAAGCCCTCAACGACCGAGCGGTCGAAGAATTGCAGGACAATTTTGACGGAAAAGTTCCTTGGTACTTAGTTACCGTGAAGTTGGACCTAGAAGCACGGGGAGAAATCGAGCGGGTGCCCAAAACCAGCCCACATCGTGTGAGGGTGGTAGAGGAAGCTTGATAATCTTCTCTCTATCGACCTATTCGAAAGATGTTCCGTCGTTTTCCCAGGCCAATCGCCTCAAGCGATAGCCCTTAGATGGGCTTGAAGAAGGCAATTCTTCTATCAGCCATAGATAGGGCCCACAGCGATATAAATCTATCAGCCTTCTGAGCTCTTTTCTTTCTAACTGACCTAGGGAATAGTTTAGCTCTTGCGCACTAGGAGGAGAACTGGGTAAGGTCTCCCACTCGGGGATAGACATGGTAAAATCCATCAAGATGGTTCGATTATCTACAGCTAAAGAAGCAACCAAAGCTCCTACCAGACCAAACGCGACTCCGGCCATGATGACGGCCCCGTCGTTGTCATTGACTGTAGTCAGCCTAAGTGCACAAGATTCTTTGTTTATGGGGGTAATGGTTGGATAAACCGGTCCCTGTCTAAGGGCAGAAAAGAATCTGCTAGCCACCACCTCGGCATCCAGCGAATCCACTGACTGAATGGGAGCGAAGAGCAATCCTGATTCTCTCGTCTCGTAGTTATTGGATCCACCAAAAGGATAGAGATTCCTACGCCCGTAGATTTCTTCCTGTTCCAAATTGAAGCCAGGAAGATTCCAAACTTGCATACCAAGTGCTTTGTGGGAAGCTTGAAACTGGATCAATTGTCCTTGGTGATAAACCATGGCGGGGGAATTTCTCAAACCTGCGGTTTTACATTCCTTACACGAGGAACTTAGCCGTTCTACTTGTGTGGTTTCACCTAAACTGAAAGGCAAGTCAATCACCAAATTGTAGTCCGTCTCACTATGCGAGATCAATACCCAATGATCTTGATCTACGTAGGTATGAATCTTGCTCGCGATTCTGGCTAGACTGAGAGGGCGGTCTCGAAAAGGAGAAATCCCCTCACCCGCAATAGCGAATTTGCCTCTACTCATGTCCATCCCTAGCAAAGCAGAATAGAAATTTAAGAAAGGACTTTCGCGAAACTCATACTTGCTCAAGTCATGGACCCACTCACGTACTTCATTTTCTCGGCCAGGCTGGAAAGCCAGAAGTTTGATGCGTGAGGACCGCTTGCCTACTACAGCGAATACCACTCCTTGGGGTGCCGGGCCAATTAAACTGATGGGTTTCTCCTCTTTAGAGAGGGTCATGAGAGCCGGATGTACCTCAAAGCTTCGACTTTGTGGGTCATAGACTCGACTTCTGAGGGTGCGAGAGGTTTCATCGTAATAGTAGAGGTGATATCGGCCTTGTTCATCTACTGCATAGGCATCTAGTGAGTACCAGTCTTTAGCCTTATATCTCTCTGAGAAAGGGACGAATTCTGTATTTTCTCCTGTAGAATCAAGGAGCTGAACCCCAAGAAGTTTTAGATTGGATTGTATGATCAAAAGTGCCTCGGTACGATGAGGGTGATTGAGCACCCACACAGGATTGGGGTTTGTTCCGAGGACCCGATCAAAGATTGTGTCAGCAGGAGCTTGAGCAATGGCATTAGCCCAGCATATCAAGCTGAGAAAAAAAATCAGTACGTGTTTCATCGTTTGGCCTTTAGGGCAAAATAAGAGAACAGAGGCTTTTGAAAAAATATCAAGCGGACTGCTTCAAGCATTGCACCGCAAAAAAACTTAGCTTTGGTTCTGATCTAGATTTCATGAAGAACAAAGTATTCCTACTCGATGCCATGGCGC
>CAZFPQ010000112.1:0-6914 GCA_964521065.1 uncultured Bacteroidia bacterium
GGGCGATGTTCCTGGCTCGAACCCGAAAATGATAGTTTCCTTCCGGTAAATTGGTGTATACCACATAGGTCTCGTCCGTCCAGTCAGACCAGTCTTTGTCAAAGCCCTCTAGCATGACCTGGTAGCGGGTTTCTTCCTCACTTTGGAAAAAAGGAGCCGCGTACTCAAAACGCAATTTGTTCAGTTCATAAGGAATTTTTCTGGATATACCTGGGACATCGTTTCCCCAATAAAGCACGGAATCATGCTCCGTAGAAAGCCGTCGGAGGTAGACCGGAAAAGAATCAGGCATCGTACTTGCCCGAGATGCATCAAAGCGAATGAGCTCTTCGCCTGCAATCCAGGTGATATCCGGATGGTCGGGATCAGCATAAATGAATTGCGTCGAATAGATCAGTGAAATGGGAAGTCGATCAAATAGGCCTGGCTCAAAGTCATATCCGCCCTGCCCATTAGGGGTTAGGGTCGAAACCCCTGCTCGCTTTCCGGGATCAGATTCGGTGTAATCCGTCAGGATGTAGATCCTGCCTTTGCCATCTTCTGCCGCCAGATAGGTAAATGAAGTGGTGTCAGCAAGGGGTTCGCCAAAATGGGTTTCGGGGACAAAGCTTTGACTCGCCGGATCCCATTTCTTGAGTCCGCGAGTGGTGGTTACCCACATCCGACCGGCCAGATTCCACACATACGCCAGGCCTGGTGGAATTCCCTCTGCAGCCGAAAATGTGGTTAATTCGCCGGGAATGCTGGCTTTGCCGTTGATCTGGTTGATGACAGAATGAGCATTTTCTGATAGTACAAAGCGTTGGAGGCCCGAAGAATTGGTCCCCATCCAGAGGGTGTCAGGGCTTTGTTCTACGACAGATCTTACTTGTCCATTTAAGACGATTTCTCCTGCCAATTGCCAGTAGCCAGCGGATTTCTTCAGAAAACGAACGCCAGCGGAAGTCCCAATGTATAAGATGGTAGAGTCATAAGCCGAAGGGAGGATGTTGTAATTCTCACGAAACAACCTCTCAGGGTTCAGATTTAGCGCGCTTACTTCCCCATCCTTGAGTTGAAAAAGATCTATGTCCGTGGCTACCAACAATGCATCACCATCAGAGTGTAGCGCAAATACATTGCCCAGTACCCCTTCAATTTTTTCAAAGTAAGGAGCTTGCCAGACTCCTTCCGGCGGCCGCATGAGAAAACAACCCTCTCCTGTGCCTACATACAACTCCCCTTCATGCCTGACAACGGATAGGACGCCTCCCATCAGTTGTTCATTTTCTCCAAACATCGAAAAAGGCGAGTAGGGCTCTACCCGCATGATTCCCTGGTTTCTGGGCATCCATAGGATGTCTTGATGATCCATGAATATCCCATGTGAGAGATCGATTTCGAGTCCATATGCTCTATTCAGGGTTTCTTGTGGCCTCCCCTCTTGATCCAATAAGACCGCCCCTTTGCTGGGAAATCGCATCAGATAATCCGCTTTCTCTCCCGGTATTCCCCATATTTGGGACTCTTTGGTGTACAAGGAGTCCCATCCTTTGGGCAATGGGAGAGATTGGTAAGAGGTACCATCATACCGTACCGAAGAAAGGGAACCCGCTTTGGTTATCCCGACAAATCGCAGCTCTTCCTCTGCATGCTCGAATTCTGCCGGAGAACCAGGAAGAATGAAATATCTCTCCATTTGGGGAGGCTTGGGTAAAGAGATGAGACTGTCTCCTTCTATTTTTTGAAGCCCACAACTGGGACTGGAGAGATATATCCTTCCCTGAATCTTTGTCATAGAATTCGATCCCTCACACTTCCAAATACGTCCGAGCTGGTGGGTGTTTCGGTCAATTTGAATGAGATAATTGTTCGTGAGGAAGAACACATTCCCTTGATCAACAAGGATCTTCAAAGTGTATCCCAGGTCCTGTACACTATCAGGAATAATATGGGTCAGGGTATGGTAGGCCAACTTGCCCGCAGCATCTGGCCATAGATAGCCTATTTCAGCGCCTCCGCCGACGTAGATTTTATTTTCCTCATCTACAGCCAAACAAAACACTCTGCTTCGATTGGGCAGGTATATCAATCGCCAGCTTACGCCATCGTATTCGATCACCCCAACGCCATTGCCTACATACAGCAAGCCTTTTTGATCCCTCACAATGGCCCAGTTTTGATCACGACCTGGGAGCTCAGCAGAAGAATAGGTTCGGATCAAGCGATGGCCGCTTTCTCGCCTAATAGATTCTGTTTGTCCATAGAGACTCGCACATGTCAATGAACAGATCAGAAATAAAAGTACGTTGGCCAGCTTTTTCATAAGGAACTGAAAATGAACAGAGAACTTGTTGGGAAGTTGTTAGCTGGAAGAGCTGGACTGCTCCCGATACTCACGGGGAGACAAGCCAAACTCTTTGGCGAAGCTTTTTGTGAAGTAGCCAGGGTCGGTAAACCCTACCTCATAGGCAATTTCTGAGATTTGTAGATGGGAAGAGGCAAGCAGCCCTTTTCCTTTTTGCAACCGAAATTTGCGAATAAAAACCGAAATGGAATTGCCCGTCAAAGCCTTGATTTTTCGGTGCAGGTTGGTACGGCTGAGACCCAAATCCTGGCATAAATCCGGGATATCAAAGCTTTTGTGCAGCTTGGCTTCGACGGTTTCGCGTAAGCGAGCGAGAAATTCATCTTCCTGTTGATACGCCTCATCGGGCGGGGGAAGCGCTCCACCAGCACTCTGATAACGAGTCCGTAAGGCTTGGCGAAGGGCCAGAAGTTGAGATAGCCGCACAAACAATTCTTCCTGATGGAAGGGCTTGGCAAGGTATGCGTCTGCCCCACGGCTCAGGCCTTGAATCCGAGAAGCCGCATCTGCTTTTGCGGTAAGCAAGACGATGGGAATATGACTGGTTCGTTCATCTGTCTTTAGGAGTTGGCAAACTTCGAAACCGTCTTTGCGAGGCATCATCACATCACTGAGGATGAGATCTGGCACCATTTCCAGGGCCATGTCAATCCCTTCCTGTCCGTCCCGCGCTACCAACAATTGATATTGGTCTGCCAAACACCCCATCAAATACTCCACCACATCGGGATTGTCTTCGATGATCAACAGACTAGGCTGCTCGTTCGTCTCGGTATTGGAAATCTCTGCTGATTGCTCTGCTTCTATTGGTGTTTCCAACAGGTGAGAAGGGGGCGCAGGCAATACCTCGCCCGTGGACCTAGGAGCAGTCTGATTCAGCGGGAGGTGAATTTGGAATTGACTGCCCTTGCCCGTTGCACTTTCTACCTGAATGCTACCCTGCATGAGATGAACCAACTCTCGGGTCAGGGCGAGGCCTATGCCGGTACCTTCTTGCTGCCTGGTGGTGGATGGATCAACCTGATAAAAGCGGTCGAAGATAAAAGGAATCTCTTCCGATGGAATGCCTGTTCCGGTATCAGCTACCAGAATCGTCACATTTGTCTGTTCCCCCTCAGAATCTAGCTGAATCTCCAATCGCACCTGTCCGCCTGCCGGAGTGAATTTTAGGGCGTTTGAGAGCAAATTGCTGAGGATGCGGAGCAATTTCTCTTCATCCACGTCCATCCAGATCTCTGACTCCTGTACCTGGAAGGTCAAGTCAATTTCCTTGGCCTCGGCAATGGCGTGAAAGGATTCGATCACATACCGGAGAAAAGCAATTACCTCAATTTGTTTGCTGTGCAAGGTCAATTGCCCCGCTTCCAATTTGCGCAGATCCAAAATCTGATTGACCAGATCCAGCAATTGGTCTGCATTTCTCCGAATCATGCGATTTCCCTTTTTGCTCCACTTCTCCGGTTCGCGATCGATCTGCTCAGCCATCCCCCGGATAACGGTTAGGGGGGTACGGAACTCATGCGAAATGTTGGTAAAAAAACGGGACTTCAGTTCATCTAATTCTTCCAGGTAGCGCGCTTTTTTGTCTGTCTCATCTAGGGCTTGCTGGGTAAGCGGCAGTTGCTCTTGGGCTTCTGCCCCCGCTCTCAATAGCATCAACTCCTCATAGGCTTTCTGGATGGTCGTTTCCAGGTCGGTGAAATTGATGGGCTTGGTGACAAAGTCAAAGGCGCCTCCATTCATCGCCGCCCGGATATTCTGCATGTTTTCATAGGCGGTGACCATGATGGTTTTCAGGAGCAAAGGAAGGGCTTTGATTTGTTCAAGCAACATCAACCCATTCATCTCTGGCATATTTATGTCACAGAGGATGATGTCAATCTCAGCGGCTTCATGCAAGCACTCAAGAGCAGCCTGTCCAGAAGAAACGTATTGGAATTCGTATCGCTTTTGCTTGATCCCTTTGCGGAAACTCAATCGAATGAGGTTCTCCATGTCTTCTTCATCGTCCACGATCAGGATCTTGATAGCAGGCATTCGTTTGGGGCTAAACTTCTCCTTTCAAAGTAATGATAGGAAATTGAGGAGACATGCCCAAAGTAGATTGGTTTTCTGCTGGCTCAGATCCGCCATCTTCACTCCTATGACCTGCGCAGCGAGCATGAGGCTGGTTTAGTTGTTTCCGTTTTCCTTTTGAAAAAAATCCCGATGGTATGTGGGCAACTTGAGCAGATTGGATGACTGGGGAAAGGGTGGAAAAAAGGCCGCAAAAGGAAATGCCTGTCTACTGGGGGATGCTTTTGATGGTAAGTCTGTTCAGGCTGGGCCGTTGGATCTGTTCTACCGATGCTGCCCTCCCCCCTTAAACCGTGTTACCCCCCTACCCCCTGAAGATGTCCGACCTCATGAATCCATACACAGGATCCCCATACTAGCTGCTGAGATAGATCATTTTGTTCGAGGAATATCCCGCTCTGATCCTACCTCCATTAGCGGAAGTTTGATTAAGGAGTAGGGAAAAAATACCATGTGATTTTTGCGCCGATATTTCATGCCAGGTCCAGGAAGAAAAATCAAGTTTGGCGAGCCAATCGAGTTTTTTTTCCGACACTGAGGTGGGATGAAAGGTCAAGCAAAAGTGCATAGTAGTTGTTTGACGGTTCCTTAGCTGGGCTTTAGCCATTTTGAAACGGATAAAAACCTCTCTTGAAGACCTGGAAAGGCTTATTTTTAATTATTTAACTTCATAAGCTAAGGCTGATGTTGATTAATGCAAGGCTATGGTATGTTTAGCCTAAGGTGAGCTTGTGGGGGCGTTGGGCTGCATTTGGCGGAGGGGGCGGTTTAGCGGGTGGGCCTAACATGCAGAAGTTTTTGACCTATCTTTTTTTAAAAAAGGTAGGTCCCGCGGATCGAAGATTCCGGGAATCGGAAAGGCGACACCGCTATGGGTTATGACCAGCATTTTGGCCAAAGTCCAGCTTAGGGTCCAAGGAAAAATGATTTCTTCAGGTACAGTACGTCTAATAAAAGGAATGGTAAAACGCTGCATCATCTTCCCATACATCGGCTGGCTTTTATGCCTCCTTCCCATGGGCCTAGTAGCTCAAGGGGAATTAAGGAGGGCCAGCCAGATTAGGCAAGTTTTGCAAAAAGCAAAAGAGCTTGAAAAAATCAGCGCAGATTCGGTGACTCACTACGCCAACCTCGCACAATCCATGTTGCAAGAAAGCGATTCCCTGCGCCTGCAATATGCAGTGTACCAAACCCTATCTCGGGCCCACTATTTGCAAAATCAGCAAATAGAGATGCGAACTGCTGCTGAAAGGGCGCTTGAGTTAGGCCAGCAAATTGGAGATTCGCTGCTGATTGCGTCTGCATACCGCAGCCTCGCCATAGCCCGACCCGCCGTTTCACGAGCAGAAGCGAAAGCCTTCATTCAAAAAGCCATCGGCTTTTCCCAGAGTCCGACCGAGGCACATCGCCGCTTCCAAATAGCTGCGTACAAGGTCTACGCGTACCTCATCCAATACGAAGCCCCCCAAGAAGCACAAGCCATTCGCCGGAAAATCCTGAAACAGGCAATGACTATTTCAGATACCGCCCTCATCGCCGGCAGCTATGAATCCATCGGAATGTATTTCAGGAACTTCCAGATTGATTCGGCCATCCACTACTTTGGCCTTGCGCGTGACTTGCTAGGAAAACTAAAAGACCCAAGTGCCTTGGCCTTGGTATTAGGCAAAATGGGTACCTGCTATCAAGTCAAGGATGTGCGGGACTCCATCCTCTATTTTGGTAACCAGGCCTACGAATTGGGTAAACAAACAGGGAATGTAGCGGCCCAACGCTCGGGCATGAAGATCCTCATCCATCACTACATCGATCAGCGGGAATTCGAGACCGCCCTGAAGCTAGCCCAAGAATTACTTGCCCTAGACGAGGAAAAACCCAGCGGCTACCGTTCGCTGATTTATATAGACCTAGGGGAGGTGTATGCGGGCATGGGGGACCATCAAAATACGTATCTCTATTTTGAAAAGGCTTTGGAGCAGGCCAAGCAAGACGACTATTTGCCTGGGATAGCCACGGCACGGCTACAATTGGGAGAGACAGATTATCAAGCGGGTAAGCTGTCCTCAGCGACGCGGCAATTTGAGCTAGCAGACGACATATTTGCCAGCATGGGTATACAGGCAGCCCGGGTCAGCACCTTTGACAGATTAGGCAGCATCGCCCTTCAACAAAAAAATTGGCGCAAAGCCCAAACTCAATTTGAAAACTTGCTCGCTGTCGCGACCAAACTGGAAGACATTTCCGCTCAGGCCTCTGCGCATAGAGGACTGGCTAGTTGTGATTCGGCCCAGGGCAGGATACAAGACGGCTTTGCCCACATCTCGCAATTTGCTGCCTTGACCGATTCTTTTCACCGCCAAGATTTCAACGAAAAGGTTGCTGAATTACAAACTCAATTGGAGACCGAACGAAAAGAAAATGAAATCCAACGGCTACAGCAGCAAGGCCAGTTACAGCAATTGGCACTCCGTCAGGCCCAAAGCGAGCGGAA
>CAZFPQ010000112.1:6924-22304 GCA_964521065.1 uncultured Bacteroidia bacterium
TCTATCGCCTCCTGGGTTTAGGGGCCTTGGGAATCGCAAGCGTAATTGGTCTCTTCCTCTTTTTACTCAATAGAAGTCGCCTGCAAGTCCAGTCTCAGGCCAAAGAACTGCGCTCACTTAACCAAACCAAGGATGACCTCTTTGGAATCATAGCCCACGACTTAAAAGGGCCCATCAGTGGCTTTCAAGTCCTAGGGCGAGTTTTTTCTCATTACCTACCCGAGGATAGTCCCCATCGCCTCAAACAAATCACCCAACAACTCGAACGACAAAGTACCCACCTCAACCAACTGCTAGACAACCTGTTACAATGGGCTTTACAACAGCTGGGACGATACCGAGCAGAGGTAAAACCTTTTTCTCTCGCAAACTTAGCCAGGGAAATCATTGACCTAAATTCTCCCGCGGCCCTGGCCAAAGGCAACAAATTACGCCTCGATATTCCTGAAGACCTGACCCTGAACAGCGATCCACGCGGATGGAACATTGTCCTCAATAATCTGATTGGCAATGCCATCAAGTTTACCGAAAATGGGGAAATCGAAGTACGCGTGGAAGGAAATAAGGCCGGAGGAACTTGGTTGATCATCCAAGACTCAGGGGTAGGGATGGAGCCCGCCCAATTGGCCCGTTTGCATGATACAGCCCTCTTTTCTACCAATGGTACCTTAGGAGAAAAGGGGACGGGTTTAGGGCTACAAATCGTCCGGCAGCTTTTGGAAGAGTGGGGGCAAGAGCTGCATATTAAAAGCGAAGTAGGCCAAGGAACCACCCTATCAATCTCTCTTCCAGCATGAATCCCCCAAATGAGCCCTATTCTCCCTGATCAACACCTCCTCGTTTATGAATCCCATTCGCATATTCGCTGTAGAAGATGACCTGATGCACCAGGAAAACCTCCGGTTTACCTTGGACGAATTGGGCTATGAGCTGGCGGGAATGGAGGAATCTGCGGAAGCCGCCCTCACCCGACTCCCAGAGGCCAAGCCTGATTTATACCTATTGGATATCCAGTTAAGTGGAAAACAGGATGGAATACAGTTGGCTCACCACATCAAAACCCATTGGCCCCGTCCTCTCATTTACGTCACCTCTTACCAGGACGCA
The DNA here is from genome assembly GCA_964521065.1 of uncultured Bacteroidia bacterium. Taxonomy (GTDB): domain Bacteria; phylum Bacteroidota; class Bacteroidia; order J057; family J057; genus CAYVAP01. The sequence continues at coordinate 8,032 of CAZFPQ010000112.1, forward strand.
CCCACCTTTGAGCGCGCTCGTTTGACCCAGCCACACGCCTATTTACCTAAGCCACTCAATCCCATCAGCCTACAAGCCAGCATAGAATCTGCCTTTCAACAATTCGCTTACCCAGAACCTGAGCCTACACCTAACTGGGAGGTAGATGTCTGGATGCGAGACGCTTTTTTCGTAAAAGTGGGCAAAAAGCTGGTCAAATTTTCAGCGGCGGAGGTGTTGTGGGTAGAGGTTTCAGGCAATCGCTACTGCCGGATCGTCGCCCCTCATAAACAGGCACATGTACGGGCCTCCCTCGCTGAGCTACATCCAAAGCTTGCCCCTCATCCCTTTTTGCGGGTTCATCGCTCCTACCTGATCAACGCTCGTTTTATTGAAGCCATACACGAAGCCGAGCAATGGGTACAAGTGGGAGAGCAGCAGATTCCCATTGGGAAAAGTTTCCGGGACAGCTTTATGCAGCAAATTCGTCGCTTGTAAAGCCCTATTGGCATCGTAGTTTGATGGGACTTCTTCCAAACGAGGACACCCCAGCCCCCAATACCGCTGCCATACCGTCCAACACGGACAAAGCCCAATCAACTCCTGACAAACAAGCTAGATTCGGTCATCTACCTATTTAACCTCAGCCGAGATGAACCGAATTCTCTGTCTTCTTTTTAGCCTGATATGCCTCTTCCCTTTGCTTTGGGGCCAAAATTGTGACGGAACCTGGGAAACCGGCTTTCAACGCCCAGGTACCCTTACCCAACCCCGGGCCATGGTATTTGATGAAACTAATGGGTACCTCTATGTAGGTGATCCCGAGCAATTCGGAGGGGACCCTAGCATCGAAAAGGTAGGTCGTTGGGATGGAAAAAACTGGGAAGGACTAGGAGACTTTGTTTGTACTTCTTGTGGCAGTGGAACCATCCGTGCATTGGAACTCGGCGCGCAAGGAGACCTGTACATAGGCGGTTTTTTCGAAGGAGCGATCGGCGCCAATGGCGTTTTTGTTCCCTCCAAAAATGTGATAAAATGGAATGCGAGTACGGGTAACTTCGAAAGCCTAGGTTTTGGGGTTGAGGCCCATCAGGTCTATGCGCTCTCCTTTTGGAATGACTCCCTGGTCGTAGGAGGCCGGATCACGGCCGCCAAAAATCTAAACGGAGACCTTGCGGTCAACAACATCGCCCTCTTCGATGAAAATACCCAAACCTGGAGCGCCATGGGTAACGGCATAGAGTCCTTTAACCTAGTTCCCGATGATAACGGAGACGTACTGGCGCTGGCTAGGCAATGGGACGGAACTCTATATGTGGGCGGCAGTTTCAGCAAAATCAATGGCAACACCTTGGTATATAGCATGGCAAGCTGGACTCCGAGTGCGGGTTGGGCGCCCATGGCAGATGGGGTCAGAAGGATCAATGATACCCAAACTCCTGCCACTTTCGTCCCGGCTATCGTCCGGGATATCGCCGTGGATGCGAGCACCGACAACCTTTATGTGGTGGGCGACCTAGGACCCTTCAATGCTCCAGGTAGTGGACTGGCCAAGTTCAGTTGGCTCACCGGAAACTGGAACTATCCGGTCGGTCTGGGCAACAAACCCGCTTTTACAGGACGCTGGCAAACGTTTAGCATTTACTTCAGGCCCTACACCAATGAGATTTATGTGGGAGGAAACTTCAATAGTCAGGATGCCGATCCCTTTGCGCCTGTGCCCGGAGAATACATCGCATGGTTTGATGTCTCCGATGATAGCTGGCATTCACTGGGAGCCGGAATTACAGGAGCCTTACCGGGCGAAGCGGTAACCGCCATCAGTGAGGGGCCTGGCGATCGGGTGTACATTGGCGGCAACTTCAACCAGGTCGATACCCTTAAGGCTCGCTTCATGGCAAGCTGGGACATAGATGCTGATCCTGGTTCGGCTTGGGACATCCTGGGCCAGGGTCTCACGGGTTCCTGTGACGAAGTATTCGCCATAGGCCCGGGCAACAACTTCATAGGCGGGCGATTCCAGACCTTGGGTGGTACTGCATTCTCCGGGCTCTCTTATTGGAATAGCCTCCGATGGGATTCTATCGCTTCTCAGGTTAAAGCCGCCAGCTACTCGCCAGAAGTAAGGGGATTGATCGCTATACCGGATTTGGGGGGTGTTACAATTGGGGCCTTTGACTCTCTTAATTTCAATCATATCACAATCCCTGCAGCAGGAATGGGATACCGGGATCTTAATACAGGCTCCCCGCAAGCCTTGGCAACCTCTTTGGGAGGACCCGGCAATTTTCAGACGGTGTTTGATGCAGAGCCTTGGAACGGAGAAATCGTGGCAGCTGGGAACTTTACCCATATCGATGGCGTCCCCATCCAAGGACTAGGAATACGGGATACAAACGGTACCTGGTCCCAACTAGCCATGATCGGGAGTGGCAATGTAAGAGACATCCTGAACGATGGCGATAGCCTGCTCTACATCGCGGGTAATTTCCGCACAGTCAATGGCATTTCAGTTGATGGAATCGCGGTTTTTGACGGGACAAGCTGGTCCGCACTTGGGCAAGGTTTTGGATTTTATAACAACGTCTGGGCATTGGCTAAAGATTCTCTTACAGGCGAAATAGCCGTTGGGGGCGGCTTTTTTGATGCCTACCAAAGCAATGGAAGCCCGCTGGCAAGTGCAGGATTGGCCTTTTGGGATGGCATCCAATGGAATACGCGTGGCGAAGTCAGTGCCCAAATTACAAACCCGGCCCAATATGCACAGGTGGTGCGCGCCATTACCTACGCCCCAGACGGCACGCTCTACATAGGCGGCGAATTTTCTGGCGTGGACAACGTATCTGCCAAACGCGTTGCGCGCTACCATCCCTCTACAGGCTGGCAAGCTGTGGGAGGCGGCATATCCGGCTCGGACTGTAGTGGCTATCCGGTCGTAAATGTACTTGGCTATCACGATCAAGAACTTATGGTAGGCGGGCAGTTTTCACGCGCGGGGGATAATCAGGCCCATGGCATCGCCATTTTTGACCAGAGCATACAAACAGCTCGCTTGCTTCCCGACACCTTTTTTGTTAGCTGCGACACGACAACAGTGGTGGGGCTACCTGGATTTACGAATTGGCAGTGGTCAACAGGAGATACAGGGGATTCCGCATTTGTGGGACCAGCTTACTTCGATTCTCTCCGAAATGAAAATGGCCGGGTATGGGTATACGCTACAGCAGAGTTAGGAGGCTGCATCCTGACAGATTCTATAGAGGTAGCTTTTGTAGGGGCGGGTGTAGATGCTATACTCGACTTTGGAAGTTTTGAGGAAGGGGATTCAACCTATATATATTATACCCCTGCGTTTGATACGGATTATATATATGTAGAGCGAAGTGTATGGCTTCTTGCTTTTAATAAATCCTTATCAAGTCCTACCGATACGGTTGCAGTACAAATGCCCTGTCCCGGTAACTATAGATACATCATTCGTGCAGAAACTCCGGGATGCTATACCAGTTCTTACTCATCTACCTACTCTGTTAGCTATCAGCGCCCGATTAATATGGGACTCGACATATCAAGCCTAGCCATGATAGAATGTGAATTAGCAGATGTAACGGCAAATCCTGGATACACCAACTATCAGTGGTCAACTGGAGCCACGATAGCCTACGCCATTTTAGATGACAGCATCATGTCTGGTCTGGACAGCCTACTTGTAACCTTGACCGCGGATACAGCCTGGAATACATTGGACGAAGACTATTCCTGTACGTTTACCGATTCTATTTATGCGGTTCGGCATGTAAACTTCCCCTCCCCCGTCTCACAGCAGTATTCCTATCTCCTTCAAGGTCCAAATGAGGTAGCGTTTTTTAAAGAGTTTCAGGAACCTGTAGACCAAGCTATTTGGGAGTTTGGAGATGGCACTGATGCAATGTTTTTTCCACAGGATCAAACAATAGGTAGCCTTTACCAAACGCATACTTATCCAGGCCCCGGAACCTACCGGGTAAGAGCACTCGCAGACTCTAAAAGCTGTCAAGGAGACTATACAATGATCGAATTTGACGTAATAGTTGGAACAAGCAGCATTTCGGAAAAAGTGGGGCAGGAGGTGGCCATCATCCCACATCCAAACACAGGAGCCTTTACCCTCCAATTCCCCCGAACGCAACAGGGCACACTTACCCTTTCTATTTTGGATCTAAGGGGGAGTACCATATACACCGAGTCTTTTCTCTCTTTTCAGGGAAAAGACCTGGAGGTTGAATTGAATGATCTCAATGCTGGATTATACCTTCTTCGTGTAGAGATAAACGACCAATCCTTCCTCCAAAAATTGCGCATCAAATAACTCAAAGATTCCAAGCTGCTCATTTCATGACCATGGTTCTACCAAGCATCTTACTTGTCACCTCTTTCTCAAGACGAGCCCTGCCGAGGCATATCGACCTTACCTGGGCGGGATCAGGAGGGTATAGAAAGCAATAGCACTCTATGGAAATATCCACGAGCAACCCAAATGTATCAGTCATTCATTCGATGCTGCTCTCCTCCTCAGAGGGCAACAGTCCACTATCGGGCCCCTCAGCGTCAGGTCGGTAACGTCCTTTCAGGTCATCAATCACCGACTTTTTCCAAATCGGAGTCCCAGTTACATAGGACGCTTTCCCAATCAGGTGAGCTGCTACAGGAGCGGTTAACAGGGTAAACAAGATGATGGCTACCACTCGGCTGCTGATGCCAGCTTCGCCAAAATACAGCGCCACACTGGTGAGAATCAATCCCGTACCTAAGGTGGCGGCCTTGGTAGTGACAGAGATCCTGAGGTACAAATCAGGCATGCGTAGGATACCGATAGCAGCCAGCAGAATAAAAGCTGCTCCCAAAATAGAGAGCCCCATGATTAGGTATGTGGTCATTTGGGTCGGTTTTGGTCAATGTAATAGGCAAAAGCTACCGTTCCGAGAAAGCCAATCAGGGCCATGATCATGGCGATATCTAGAAAGTTTGCTTGATCTGTATATACGCTGTACACGCAGATAATGCCAATGGCCGTGGTCACCAGCAATTCAAGGGCTACGACCCGATCCGAGAGGGAGGGTCCCAGCATAAAGCGCACGAAGATCAACAAGGCACTCAGCGCCAGAATGGGCAGGATCAGATAGTATAGGAAATCGGTGATGCTCATCATCGCAGCAAAGTTAAAATACGGCGTTCGAATCCATTTTTTATGCCCTCGATAAATTCTTCCTTATCTCCGACATACATCGCATGGACGTAGAGCACCTTACGGTCAGTAGATACATCGAGGCTCAGGGTGCCGGGAGTAAGCGAAATCACATTGGCGAGTAAGGTGATTTCGAAGTCGCTGCGCACATCAAGGGGAACCCGCACGATGCCTGGGTCCATGGAAAAAGACGGAGTCATTACTTGGTAGGCTACTTCTAGGTTGGCCTTGATCAATTCGTAGAAAAAATAGAGCAAAAAACCGATGGCCCGTGGGACAACCCGAAAGTAGCGGCGGTTTTCGTCTTTGCGATCGATGAGCCAAAGCACCCAAAAGCCCAGCACAAACCCAAGGATCAGATTGAACCCCGTAAAGGTTCCGGTGAGGGCGACCCAGAAAAAGGTGAGAAGGTTATTGAGCAAAAATCGCGTGCGCATGGCGAGTTGGGTTATGTACCTAAGACTGTGTCAATATATGCTTGTGGGTGCAGCAGTTCTTCAGCGACCCGCAAGGCCAAGCGGTGGATGTGTTCTGGGAAAAAACTCACATAGAGGGTCAGGCTTCCCAGTAGCAGGATGGGCAAGAGCAGCAACACTTTTTTCTGTGTCGTAAGATTTCCCCAGCGTTCAGCGGTCTCACCTTGATCCGATTGATCTTTTTGCCAAAAAGCCCGGGCCCACATGCGCGCCACCACAACTAGGGTCAGGAAACTCCCCAATAAAATTCCCCCTAATAGAGGATAATGGGTAGCTTGAATGGTCCCAAGCACCAAAGAGATTTTGGGCCAAAAACCTGAAAGAGGTGGAATGCCCGCCAATGCAAAGAGCGGGATGGCCATCAATAGCGACAGCCGTGGGTATGAGCGGTAAAGTCCTCCTAGTCGGGACATTTGCTCGCTTTGTTTGAGTAGGTAAATCAATCCCACCACGAAAAACACATTGGCTTTGACCAAGAGGTCGTGTACCAAGTAGGAAGTCATGCCCGCGAGTCCTTCGGCGTTGAGTACGGTAAGTCCAGCCAACAAAAAGCCGATATGGCAGATGATCAAGTAGGACAAAGCACGGCGCAGGTGCGACTGCACCAGCGCCCCACTTCCACCACTAATGATGGTCAATAAGGCCATCCAGCCTAGCGATTCACCCATGAAAGCATCACCTCCAAATACCAGGGTAAACATCCGCACCATCGCATAGACCCCCACTTTGGTCAGCAGGGCACCAAACACCGCCGAAACGGCAAAGGGAGGAGTGTGGTAGGAATCTGGCAACCAAAAGTAGAGCGGAAAAACGGCCGACTTGATGCCAAAAGACACCAGAAAGAACAGGGCGCAGACGTAGACGATTTCCCGGTTTTCAAAAGCTGCCACCTGTCCAGCCAGATCTGCCATATTTAGGCTACCAAATAGTCCATAGAGAATGCCTAGGCCCGTAAGAAAGAGGATAGAGGCCAGCATATTGAGCCCAAAGTAGCGTACCGCTCCTGCGAGCTGCTTGCGTTCATTGCCCAGGGTGATCAGCACAAAGGAGCTGATGATGATCACTTCAAACCATACGTACAGATTGAACACATCCCCGGTCAAAAATGCGCCACAGAGTCCCATCAGCAGAAAATGTAGCACGGGAAAGAATCCATGGGCCAGTCGCGCGGGGTGGACGGTGGCCATGGCATACATGGAAGCCGCCAATCCCACCAGGCTGGTGAGCAGCACCAAGGTCGCCGAAAGGGTATCCGCCACAAAGCTGATTCCAAATGGGGCTACCCAGTCACCAGCCTGCATGACCAAGGTACCATCGGCCCAAACCTGCATGAACAGCCAGGCCGCAACGCCTACGTGCAAGACACTCCCTGCCAAGCTGCCCCATCCCTGCCAGCGGGCCCTGCGCCACCCAAAGAGCAGCAACACCGCGAGCAGCGACTGGGCTAGGACTGGATATATGACGATCAGTGCGTTCATGAAGCAGCGTCGGTTTTTTCTATGTCTAATTGGTCCATGTCATCCGTTCCTACCACCTGGTAAACCCGTTTGAAGAGGATGATGGCAAAAGCCTGAAGCCCAAAACTGATCACGATGGCGGTGAGCACCAAAGCCTGCGGCACGGGATCAGCAGAGACTTCGCCAAAGTGCTTAAGCGACTCTGGGATAATGGGCGGCTTGCCCTTGACAATTCCCCCTACCGAAAAAATCAGGAGGTTGACCGCATTGCCAAGCAGGATCAGCCCAATGATGAGCTTCACTAGGCTCCGCCTGAGGAGCAAATAAAAGCCCCCAGCGTATAGCAAACCGATGACGAGTGCTAGCAGAATTTGCATCAGCTTTGTTCTGAGATGGTAAACAAAATTGTGAGGGTGATTCCCACCACCACCAAGTATACCCCGATATCAAATAGCAGAGCCGTACCGACTAGGCCAATCACAGGAATCGGCGTGCTGGTCCAGAGTCCTGTCATGAAAGGCTGGCCAGACCACAACATGGGTAGCCAACCGCTCCCCAACGCCAAGAGTAACCCAATTGGCATCAGCACACCGGGATGAAATCCCAGCATCTGCTGTGTTTCCTTCAACCCGAAAGCGAGCATATGCAGTGCAAAGGCTGTAGCGGCAATCAGTCCCCCCACAAACCCACCTCCCGGCAGGTAATGCCCCCGTAGCAAAATAAACACTGAAAACAGCATCAACAGCGGCAGCAGGTAGTTGGTTGCCGTCTGAAAAATGGTCGATTTCATGACTTTTTATTTGAATGGTTTGGAGGCAGGGTCAGGCGCAGCAAGGCAAACACCCCTAGCGCAGCAATAACCAGCACGGTGATTTCCACTAAGGTATCTGTCCCTCGAAAATCAACCAAGATGACGTTTACGACATTTTTTCCCTTGGCAAGGGTGTAGGCATTTTCAGCGTAAAAATCGGCTGTTTCCCGGTTTTGGGGCTGGGCCATTACCCAAAGGACCAGCAGGGTCATCAGTCCCCCAAAAGCCAAAGCCAAGGCCCCATCGCGCAACTTGCTGCGCAGATTAGTCAAGGGCAGGTAGCGCGGCAATCTATAGAGGACCAACACAAACAGGATCACCGTCAAGGTGTCGATGGAAAACTGGGTCATGGCCAGATCTGGGGCACTGTAAAAAACGAATACCAGGCTGATGGAAAAGCCCATGACGCCCAAAGCCGCCACCGCCACCAGTCGCGAACTGGTAAACGCAGCAAAGACCACCGCCACCACCATGATGATCATCACAATCGCCTCATAAAAGGTGATCACCAATAGTTGATCGATTAGCGAATCGAAGGTAGCGTGTTGCAGGATCCGCGGACCAATGAGCAACACCAAAAATCCAACTACGATGAGCAGGTAAACACGCAGGTAGCCTCGCTGCAAGAGGTCTACCCATGCCCGGGAAGCCCACTCAAACCCCTGGGTGACTTTCCCAATGATGGCTCGCGGTGAAAAAGGTTCCACCCGCTCTAAGGCTAGCTCATTGGCTCGCCGAGGGGGCAGCAGGAGATATCCGATGGTCCCAAGACCAATGGTCAGGGCGCTCAGCACCAACACCAAGTTGAAACCATGCCATAGCTTCAGGTGCCCTGTATAGCCTCCAGCCTCCACTGCTTCCAGCGTAGGCCGTGCCAGGAAGGTTTCTACTGGGCCAGGGAACAAGCCAAACACCAAACAGAGTAGGCCTAATAGAACCGGCGGCATCCACAGCCAAAAACCTGGCTTGCGCGCCTGGGCCAAGGCTACTGGTCGGACACCCAAAAAGGGCCTTACCCCCACCATGAACCCTGCATAGACGAGCAGCAATTTGGTTAACACCGCTACAGCGGTCACCCATACTGCTCCCTGTTCCATCTGAAGTGCCGCCTCATAGATCAAGTCCTTGCCGATGAAACCCAACATGGGAGGCACCCCTGCATTGGAGAGGGAAGCCAGCATCCCTGCCAATGCCACCGGCAGCATCACCCTCCCTAAGCCGCGCAGTCGGGTCACATCACGGGTGCCGGTCGCGTAGTCAAGTGTGCCTGCCACCAAGAACAGGGTGGCTTTGTATAGCGCATGCACCAAAATAAAGACGCCAGCCGCCAGCAGGGCTATCTGAGTCCCCAGTCCGATCAGAAAGGTCAGGATGCCCAAGGCTGAGATGGTCGAATAGGCCAGAATGCTTTTTAGATCGGTGCGAAAGATGGCCTGAGCCGCCCCATACAGCATGGTAATGCCCCCCACCCAGGTGAGGGTGTCGTGCCATGCGGCATGGCCCGACAGCAGCGGAGAGAACCGAAAGAGCACATATACCCCGGCCTTGACCATGGTGGCGGAGTGGAGATAGGTGGAAACGGGGGTTGGGGCTTTCATGGCTGCTGGCAGCCAATAATGAAAGGGAAATTGGGCGGACTTGGTAAAGGCCCCACCTAAAATGAAAAACAGAATCAAGATGTAAGCTGTCTGTTCAGGCAGGACGATTCCCGATGCCATCATTGCCTGGATAGAATAGGTATCCGTAAGAGCAGCCATCATCAGGAGCCCTGCCAATAGCAGCATCCCCCCCAGTCCTGTGATCCCTAGGGCCAATAAAGCCGAGCGCCGTGAGGCGGGGTCATGGTGCTTGTAGCCAATCAGAAAAAAAGAAGTGATGCTGGTCAGCTCCCAAAAAACAAAAAGTGAAATCACATTGTCTGAAAAGACCAGTCCCAGCATGGCCGCCATGAACATGGACAGGTAGCCATAGAACCTGTCCAGCAAAGCATCGCCCTTCATGTAGGCGCTGGTATAAATGAATACCAGGGTCCCCACCCCCGTAATCAAAAGGCCAAAGAGGAGTGATAGACCATCAAGTCGGAAAGATAACTCCAACCCCAGAGAGGGAGCCCAAGCGTAGGTTTCCGTCCAGACTTCCCCTGCGGCAAGGTCTCCAAAGCTGCTACACAGGTAGCCAAACAGTCCGGCGGGAAGCAAGGAGGCCAAAAGCCCTGCTCGGCCTCGAATCCATGGGCCTATGACCAGCAAGGACATGGCAAACAAAAAACCAGATAAGACTGCCAGTAACATACTTGGTCATTTGCTAGGCATACCCACTTTAGGTACACCCCTACATTTTGTAAAAACTCAAATAGAACCGTTTATCTGTGCCGACAGCCTCGGGATCCAACTCGGAAACTTTGTCTTTTCTAACCGCATCGGCCCAACAAATGTTCTGAATTATTCAAATGATTAGGGGCCAAGTATCACAAAGCGGATATCCACACAAAGTTCCTCAACCCTTAGGGTCATTTCCAACCCCAGCGAGGGACCTCCACATCGTCCTAAAAGAACTGCAGGTGTACCACGGCTTTCCAAGCCGTAAGGTCTCATCGAGCTGGAAGAGCCAGTAATTCTCACGGATATCACTGGCTCCGCGCTCCCCTGGAAAGTGCCCCTCGTGAGATCCCTCCCTTTGGTCGGGATGCCCCGAGTGGGTGCTTATAGATTTTCTTGCCACCACCTCCTAACACCGCAAGTCATTTCGACAAGCGTAGCGCGGAGAAATCTCACGGGTAGCACTAGCAGGTGATCCAGCGGGGGAGGGGGACGGTGTAGGTGGTGAAGTGAATACCATAGGTTGACACCCACTAAGCGACCGCTGGACAGGAGGGATTACCCCCCCTAATTTTCTTGAGAGATAATGGTGAATTCAGCGATTTAAAGTGATACTTGCAAGTTGCTTGGCCTAGCCCAAAGAACTTCGCTTATAAGGACCCATAACCATGATTAGGAAAAGGTTAGTCGACTTGTAACGGTGACCAACTTAGGCTATATATGGGGCCTCCATCACTACCGAGTCATGAGGCTTATGCCGCCAACATACTCGCCTTAATCTGCTCTCGCTTTTCGGGAGAGTATAGGTGGCCATGCATCCGTTCAAAAACGGCAACGGCCAACTCTCGCTCGTTTAAGTTTGGGTGATCACGTAGGATGCTGGCTTCCATCGTCTTACGACCATCATCACACATCCTGATACCACGTAAAAAACGCTCGGCGGGACTCATCGCCTGGATGACCTCCATTTGCTTCCAGTAGACCCAACGATGGGTGTCACGGGGGATACTCATAACAATTCGCAGGTACTGATTTTTAGGGCATCAATCCAGTGAGTAAGATAGGCTCGGTCGGCCTTTCCAGTATTTAGCAATTGGCGAATGTCCTCTTGTTGTTTTTCGCTTTGCAATTCCTGAATCCAGATCAACTTGGACAAAATCAGGTCTTCAAGCGAAGTGACATAGGCTTCGAAACCTCCCACATCCAAGTGCTCTCGGCGTTTAAATTCAGCTTTTCGGTAGGCTTCATCCTTACGTATGATGAAATCCAGGCGAGTCCCCGTGTACTTGTGAACAAGGTTAAACATTCCCTTGCGACGTACCTCTTCCTTGATACCCAGATCGTCAATGAAAAAGTCCTTTTCAAAAGCACTGTTGAAGGCATCGACCTGTTCCTTTTGGATGGAAATGACCAAGTCTATGTACAGGGAGACTTGCACGGATTGCAAATCCACGCTAGAGGGGAAGAGCACAGCTTCACTCTTTCTCGGCTTCTTGTACTCTTTTGATGTTGTATTTTTCAATATCAGTTAGCACATCTTCAGGAATTTCATCAAAGACTTTCCTATACCAGGATTCTTTCTCAAAATGGGAAGCTAGATCACGACTTCTAAAGATGTATCCATATCGCGCAAAGATTTCATTTCGCATTAGTCTCAGCTCTTCCTCATTCCTATTTTCAAAAAAAGAATCAGGAAGTTTTTGATAGGAGAGCATAGGGTATTGACCTGGAAGGCTAGGTGGAGTTGTGTTAGCTTCACATTGGCGAGAAGGAATGATTTTATAAAGATTACTTCCTTTTTGCACTCCGTCTACAATCTCCTTCCAAAGCAAAAACCCTTTCTCTTTTCCCCCAATAAAGTATACAAAAGGAATATTGAGGTCATAAATTTCAGTATTACCAATTAGGTCTGCTGGTTCCCCTATTCCTCTAAACCCGTAAGCATGAGAATAATACTCGTAAATGGTATCCCCCGAAAATGACCATTGACCAAAATAACCTACTTTACCATCTATTGCCACATTGAAGCTTCCTGATTGATGGATGTAATGTTCCTCTGTAGTGCTTCCCCATTCATAGATAAAGCAGAAACTTGAGTCTTGAAAGTTCTCCCCAAAAATCTCGCTTATCTTCTGAGCCTTTACTTGACTAGGGTAGAAGACGAAAACTAATAGACATAGGAAATAAAATCTTTTTGAGAAATAGTCAGAAATTGGTTCTTGTAGTAAAATCATCTTGACTTGAATTGAGTTGTATGGTTTGTTTACCGGCACCTGGACTGTTTGAATTATCAAGTGGAGTACCGTCAAGCGTAGCCCCTCGGTATAAGAAAGCTTGAACCGTTTTGCCAGAGCTAAATCCATTACTGAATGGGGAATGCTTCTGCGCCAATTCGGCCAAGCTTACTCGTTTCTTCAGAGCCTCCAACACTACTTTTGTCTTGAAATCTGATGTGAATTTCCTCCTTCCCATAACAGTAACTTTAGAAAGTTTGAACAACCTTAAACTACTGTCCTAATTTTGGGGGGTACTACAATGGTAGATTACCGCGGAGACTCACACGGATAGTAAATCCGCGCCAGAGGGGGTAGGAATCGCTGTGCGCATGCACATCGGCCTGATAGCCGCTGACGGTGCCCCCACTGTTGATGTGTAGCTTGACATTACCGAGGTGGTTGCTGCCCTCGTAGCATTTGCGGCCTCAGGTTATTAGATCTTTGTTTAACAACTGACTTAAATATCTGAAGTGCCCGTCTATGGGCTTCAATCTCAGATTGGGACTGGATTGGTTTTTCTAAAGGAAGGTTCCGATAAAAAAAATCACTTTCATTCAAGTATTTCAAAAGCTCCGATGCTAATATTCCAGCTTCATCAACCATTGAGTCTTTTTTTTCTAAGGCTGATTCAGTTTTCAAAAGCTCTAAAATTCCAATAACTGAAGTAAGGGGTCCCCTTGCTTCAAAAGCTATTGTGCTTACTGCCCTTTCTAAGGCATATTTTATCCCCAACAGTAGCTCTATTTCATCTCCATAACAGTATGTAAAATCCATATAGCCTCTGTTTACAGTAGCGAGTATGTCCATTATTTTTTCTAACCCAATTACAGCAGATGCCTCAGAATTCATTTTCAAGTAAATATGTCCATTAGGTGTCTCAAATGACACACCAGAAAAAGAGATTGCTTCCTCTTCAAGCCCATATTTTTGCACTAATTCGACTAATTCTGATGTAAATCTTTGCCTATTTTCCTGATCCATATATTCTTTATTGGTCATTAGACTTACCCTCTTAAGGTGGGAAAATCTCTCCCTAATCTCACTGTACACCCCAAGATAGCAACTGCACTGTTGGTTGAGTATGCTATTGAAGAGGGTAGCTAGAATTCAGCTGAGCCCCTTCCAACTGCGTAAGACGCGCTTCAAAGCTATCTATGATATATTGGTTGGCTTGCCGAGTCTGTTCCAATTGAGCTTTCAGTGTTTGGATTTCTGCTTGCTGGGCCTCAATGATGCGCTGCTGCTCCTGCGTCGCGCTCACATTCAGCATGGAGATGGCCTCATAATCCACGGTGTGGAAATCGTCAACCTCCCGGCCATAGACGAAGACTTGAGAGGCGGGATCGCTTTGCTGCGAGACGCGAGAATCGAGACCTGCCACCTGAAAGCGATTGGCCTCTACGGCGACGACCTCATGTACCTCCGCACTCCGTGCGGAAATGAGCTTGACGCGTTCGCCGACTTTTAAACTTGTGGCCAGCATGATCCAGCCCTCTTGCACCTCGGCCCGCTGGTAAATGTCCGGTATCACATCCATAAGATCCTTGGTAACGGCCTGGGGATAGACCTCCGCTACTTGCTGGGCAATGACTTTTTTGACGATACCCGTGCCGTTGCTGAGGGTATCCTTCATGCGGTAATCGGTGATCTCGATCTGCATGAGGGTGGCGAGGTCGGTCTCGGCATCAGAGATGCCTTGGATGTCCTTGATGCGGGCGGCGGAGAAGGCGTT
>CAZFPQ010000113.1:0-22263 GCA_964521065.1 uncultured Bacteroidia bacterium
GAGGAAGAATCTCACGGGTAGCACTTGCCCTGCGTCCTTCTGGAAGGTAGCACCCGTGAGATCCCTCGCTAGTGCTCGGAATGACCCAAGGGGCAGTTAACGGGTCTGCTGACGGGTAGCATGGCCCCTGCGTCCTTCCGGAAAGTAGCACCCGTGAGATCCCTGTAAGAGGCCAAGATTCGCTATTTCACCTGCAACCATGCTTGGGCCAATAACTTTTCCCCGAATGAAGAGCCGGGTCTTTCCACGATGCGGAGCAGGTAATTCGACCGACTGAAAGCGCGGCAATCAAAAGTCAATTGGTTTTTGCCCGAAAACAGGCGCCAGGGTTCCTGATGAAGGATGCGGCCTTGGAGGTCACAGATCCTGACCTGAGCTTGGGTCATGCGAGGGCTCTCTAACCAAAGTTGCAGGTCTGATTCCACGGGGTTGGGGCCAAACTTAAAACGAATCCCTTCCGTCAGGGCCAAGTCGGTGGTGCCACCTCCACCGGTGTTGCCGCCATTGCCTCCTTGATTGGGATCGGGAGGGGGCAGGTCGGGGGTGGCGTCACAACTGGTGTCAGCGACATAGTCTACGCTGTTCCCCAAGTCGTCCACGTAGTTGCTGTTAACCAGGTCTATTTTGTTGGCGGCAAATTGATAAAACTCCAAATGGTCTAAGGTGCCATAGTTAGCGCCAAACCAGTCTTGCATCACGGTGGCAAATACTTGCCGATAATCTACCTCAAAGCCTACCAGTCGGTTGTTGTTCAAATTGCTGAGGTTGGGGTTGAGTCCGGTAACTCCTGGATTGATGCCTTTGCCAAAGATCATCATGGGAGCCGCATTGCCATGGTCAGTTCCGTAGGTGCTGTTTTCTGCGACGGTTCGGCCAAACTCAGAAAACGTAATGGTCATGACTCGGTCTTCTAAGCCAAGACCCTTAAGGTCGTCCTGAAAAGCCCTTACTGCAGAAGAGAGGTGATAGAGTAGGGCACCGTGTGAACCAAAGGAGGGCTTATCGGGTAGCCCTTGCCCTTCATGGGTATCAAAACCTCCCAGTCTTGCCAAGAAGATTTTGGTGCGACTTCCACCGCTTAGCAAACGGGCGATGGTTTTGAGCTGCGGAGAGAGAGGATTATGATAGTTTCGAGAGGCGTTGGTGTGGTAGGTCTCAGGGTAGGTTACCCCGATGGTATTGCTGCCTTGGTTGTAGACATCGGTTAGCCGCTGGGCGTAATCATTGGTAGACCTCTCCATGTCTACCAAATACTTCAACTCAGTTCCATAGTCAGAGCTAGGAAAACTGGTCGGCAAAGCCCCTCCTGAGCCCATCACGGCATTGGCAAAATCTGTGGGATCGTTGGAAAGGGTAATGCCCATGGGAATCCCACTTTGTCGGTGGAAGCCCAAGGAGATAATGTGGCTGCCAAATTCGAGCCCCGGAGGATCCAACAAATCGGGATTGGGGTAAGCATCTGGATAATTCGGGAAGCGATGATCAAGGTAGCGCCCCCACCAGCCCGAATCGGGTTGATCCGTGATGCCATCTGCCCCCAAACCAGAAAGCCAAATATCGGTTCCTCGGAAGTGGGAGCCATTCATGTTGTCATAGGCCACATTTTGAATCAAGCGTACTTTTCCTTCGTCGTACAAAGATTTGAGGTCCATCAAGTCGGGATGAAGTCCGATCTGTTGATCGCCGGGCAAGCTGCTATCTAGGGTGAGGTATTGTCGCAGGCCTGTGTCTTTCACCCCAATAAAGGGCCGCAAATTTCGGTATAAACTATACTGATTGAGTGGGATCAGGGTGTTGAGGCCGTCGTTTCCGCCGTGTAGCTGGATCAGAACCAGTACCCGATCCCCTACGTCATCGCAACTGAAAGAAGAAGTCATGAGTGAACGAGCCATGGCTCGGACAGATAGTCCGTTGACACTCAAAGGTGCTAGGGCCATGGGTACCATCATGTTTTTGAGAAAATGGCGGCGTTTCATGCGTGGATATGGTTTTAGACCTATTAGGTCAGGTAGTCAAAGGGAAAAAGAAGAGGGGGATGTTGATGTGGCCTAGCCCAGTTGGAACTCAGGTGATTGCAGAATTCCTCTCACCAGCTTTTCAACTTGAGGCCTGATATTGGTTGCATCTCCTGAAGTTTTATAGTTGTCCCATTCAAACATCCAGTTGATGGGTGACAAGGTGTCCAGCAACAGTTGCTCAAAATGGTCAAAGCGATCTGCTGGCACGGGCTCGGGAAGCAAGTAATCGAGCAGGGTTTGCACCAAGTGTTGGGAGATACGTGCCCCTGGATGAGGAC
The DNA here is from genome assembly GCA_964521065.1 of uncultured Bacteroidia bacterium. Classification (GTDB taxonomy): domain Bacteria; phylum Bacteroidota; class Bacteroidia; order J057; family J057; genus CAYVAP01. Next base: position 2,297 of record CAZFPQ010000113.1, read on the forward strand.
CTGGGTTGCCGAGGGGATCAAGCCCACTAAAGTCAGGAATGTGCAGGGGATCGTCGATCCAGGTGACTAAGTCAGCCTGCAAGGCCATGGGGCCGCTGATTAATTCGTCAGCCATCTGATACCTCGGGGGGATAGATTTGGCACTGATCCACAACCGGTTATACTCAGGACCCTGGTAAACAGGTTGATAGCCAGCTACTTCGGGAGGCTCAAACAAATCAAAGCAAGCCAAGGATAAGGCTTCCTTTACAGGTCCAAAGAAAGTGACTAGGTTTTCAAATGGATCCAGGCTCATAGAGGGAACCGGCACCTCCCAAAACTTCAGGATGCTCAGTTGGAGATCCAAGGGAGACTTGATCAAGGAGCCGATAACCTCATCACTGGAATTTCCATCGTCCTCGTCGAAAAAATGCTGACTCCCCAGCAAGAGTCTCAAAGCGGGCTTAATCTCAAAGTTGTTTTGCATGAGATTCACCGCCAAGGGACCTATGATGTCGTCTTCGATCTCTTGGTTGATTTCGTAGCGTACAAAGAAGCGATACATACGCCTAGCCAAGTGACGAGCCGTGGTATCCTGGCTATAGATCATGTCGACAAATTCGGTGACCTCATCAAGCATGCCAGCCTCGGTGCTTCGACCAGAAATGACCGTAAAATCAAAGGCCTGTGAGAACAGTTTGTCGGTATTGTCGTGGTTGCCTGGATCGAACCAGCAACGCGGTAATCCTGTGTCGGGATCCAATCGGGTTGGGTCATCCCAATCGTCACTTCGTCTATAGCCTGTCAGGAGCCGTGCGGCCTCACGGACATCTTGCTCGGTGAAGCTGGTGTAATCACCAGGGCCGATGGTGGCCCCTTTGCCTACGGTATGCAGCTCAAAAAACTCCCTGACAAAATTTTCATTTGGATTGCCAGCCTCACTGTCACCGATGTCCAGGTAGTTGTTCATGCCATTGTCCAGACAGACTTTGAGCGCGAGGTCCTTGATGCTGCCATTGCCTTGGGCCATGACCATGAATAAGCGAATGGTGTAGTAAAAATTTTCGCTGAATTCGATGTCATTATGGCCAGTGGGGAATACAGTATGCAGGAAAAAGACAAGCCGCTGGTAGATGGATGGAGCCTGTTGATATGCAGTAGCAAAATCTAAAAACCAGCTATTGATAACTCCATTGAGGTCATCATTGGGAGAATTAGCCCCCGTCCTGCCGCTGATAACCCAGGTCAAGCCAGTAACAGGATCAACAGGATGAGGTGGTAGGGCAGGAGTGGTGAAAAGCTGATCCAGGGCTTGATTAACAGTTAAGCCAGCAAAAAGGTCAGCCTCTGCCTTGGTAAAACCAAAGGTAGATCTGCGTAAAAGATGGGTAGCCAGTCTAAGGCCAAGAACCCCCGATTTGGGCAAGATGGATGCCATGGGCGAAATGTGTTTATTCCTTTGCCATCCTGACGTTGGGGAGTGAGATACGTCCGAGCAGGCAAGACGAAAATACGGTCTCGTGAGATAAATTCAATCCCTATTCTATCTTTCAGATGTAAGGTTTTGGCCCAAAGAGGTAGCAAAAATTAAAAATTACATATGTGAATAGGGGTTTTGCGGCCCCGATCAATGTAAGGTTGGGTGCTTTTTATCGGAACGCCGCCTTAAATAAATGCCCAACTTCGCATCATTGCTTGCCTGTAATTACTTGCCATGTTCAAGTGTGTTCAATTTGCCTTTTGCTGCTATCTATTAGGTGCCGGGGGACTCCTTTGGGGACAGTTACCCCCCAATCAACCGGAACAGGACTGTTTCAATGCAATTCCGCTTTGTCAAGACACCTATTTTCAACCCAATTCGTATCGAGGAGCTGGCCGCAATTCGGATGAGATTGACGGAAACTTTTCCTGTTTACAACTGGGTGAGCAGAACTCTGTCTGGTACACCTTTCAAGTGGAGACGGCGGGAAGCCTTTGCTTTACCATTATACCGGTGGATTCTACGGATGATTATGATTGGGCTGTCTTCAACCTCACCAATGCCAATTGTGCCGCCATTGCTAACAATCCCAGCCTCCAAATGGCCTGTAATTTTACCTTCAATACGGGTTGTGGAGGAGAAACGGGCCCAAATGGGAGAACCGATTGCCCTGAGCAGTTCGAACCTTGTTTGCAAGTACAAGCGGGGGATATTTATGCTTTGAACGTCAGCAACTTTACAGCGAGTAATGCAGGTTACACCATTGATTTCTCTAGCTCTACCGCCGCCCTGTATGATCAGATACCGCCCGAGTTGACGGCTGTCGAAAGCTTTTGTACGGGCGTGCGGGTGACGTTTTCGGAGCGAATTGCCTGTGCGAGTGTAGACCCTAGTGATTTCGTCTTTACTGGGCCAGATGGCCCTTACAGCATCAGTGATGTATCTAGTCCCGATTGCGATGACAGCACCGGAAGCTCCCGACAATTTGATTTATTTCTCACCCCAGGCATTCAGCAAGCAGGAACTTATACCTTGAGTCTAACGGGGTATGTGGGCGACCTGTGTGGCAATGGGGCATTGGTGAGAGATATGAATGTCTTTATGCCACTCCCGCCGACGGCAAGTATGAATCCTCAGCTCCCACAATGCCAATCTGCCAATCTTTTCTCATTCGCGTATACGGGACCCTCTACCATCGGGACTTACCAGTGGAATTTTGGGGATGGGGCTTTCTCCCGTCAGCCTAGCCCTACTCATCGTTATCAAGTCCATGGATTAATGCCTGTTGAACTGATCATCACCGATGACAATGGCTGTAGTGATACCGCTAGGCAGGACATAACGGTCCTGCCTAGTCCCAATGCCGCTTTCTTTCTTCCCGAGCGACATTGTGAAGGGGACAGTGTGGTTTTTTCAAACATATCTGGCCCGCGAGGAGGTTCCTCCATCATTGGGTATGATTGGCGACTTACGGACGGAAGTACGTATACCGAACGGAATCCTGCACACGTTTTTGACCGTCCTGGGCGTTTTTTTGTTACCCTCGCCGTGACCAATGACTTAGGCTGTGTCGATACCGCCCAGAGAGACCTTGAGATCAACCGAAAGCCCCAGGTCGCTTTTGATCTGCCAGATGATATTTGCCTGGGGGAAACGGCTACTTTCACCTACCGCAGCAGTGCAAGTCCTGATTCTGTCACAAACTGGAGCTGGAATTTAGGCGATGGGACCTTCTTGGAGGACGAATTGTTTCCTGCACATAGATATGCCGCTGGGGGGCTTTTTCCCGTAACGCTGACGGTGTCTACCGACCAAGGGTGTACCGATAGCCTTACCCAACTCCAGGAGGTATTTGATCCTCCACCTCCTGAAGTGGTGGGCGACAGCGTTTGTGAGGGAGATAGAGCCCAGTTGGATGCCTTTCCTATCCTTGGGGCGGTGAACAACTGGTACTTAGATTCTACGGGGGGAGACCCCTTCTTTAACAACGTTCGGTTCGAAACGGGACTCTTAAGTGGTAGCCAAACTTATTTTGTTTCCCAAACCTCTGCCGAAGGCTGTGAAAGTCGACGAGTGCCTGTCCAGGCTTTGGTACTTGGAGCTGGCAATGGGGAAATCATTTTGGATCGATCTGTTTTAGAGTTTCCTGAGCCTCGCGTATTGGCTAGCCTCGTAGGAGATGTGCAGGTTGCTCAATATCGCTGGTTTTTTGAACCTGGCGATTCGACCCGCACAGAAGCAAATCCATCCCACGTGTTCAGTCGACCGGGCTTATTTGAAATTCGACTCGAAGTGGAAGATGTCTTTGGGTGCCGCTACCGGTTTAGCCAAGGTGTAGAAGTACTTCCCTGGCCAGATATCCACGTGCCAACGGCATTTACTCCAAACGATGATGGCGTAAACGACCGCTGGAGCATGACCTTGCCTAGCCACTTTTCCATGCCTCAAATCCAGGTATTTGACCGGTATGGGAAGCTAGTCATTGCCAGTGAGGAAGCCGACTTTCGCTGGACGGGAGTCAACCAGCGAGGCAGAAGACTTCCAGAAGGGGTCTATGTCTATGTGGTCAGAGCAGTAGATCCGATTGGGCAAACGGTGGAGAAAAGTGGCACCATTACACTGATACGTTGAGCTGAGGCATCCGCATCCCCAATCCCTGGTTTGAGGCGTCAAAGAGTGAGCCCCAAACCCCATGAATTAAGCAGATGAACATAGGGAATCGGGGTACGTTGGTACGGTGGTACGGAAAAGCGATTGGGAATTCTTTCACTCCTTAACTCCTTAACTCCTTAACTTCTTCACTCCTTAACGTTTTCCCCTTACCCACCTGCTTGATTTTCGGTGCGATTAACCAAGGAAAAACCTAACTCTGCTTGTCCAGTCAAAGGAGGAGTGATATTTTCGTGGCCTAAAATCCAAAAGACTAACTACTACTCACCATGATCAAAGAGTTTGAAAAGATAGCCGTGATTGGCGCTGGAACCATGGGCAATGGCATTGCACACGTTTTTGCTCAGCATGGATACCAAGTAAACCTGGTGGATGTAAACCAAGCTGCCTTAGAGAAGGGGTTGGCAACTATAGGGAAGAATCTAGACCGACAAATTAAAAAAGAGATCCTATCTCCAGGGGAGAAGGATGCAATCCTCCAGCGGATCCATAGTTATACGGATCTGGCAGCGGGAGTCGGAGACCGCCAAATGGTGGTTGAGGCTGCGACCGAGAGAGAAGCCTTGAAGTTGGACATCTTTACCAGCTTGGATCGCTCAGCCCCAGTTGATGCCTTGCTTTGTAGCAATACTTCATCCATCTCGATCACCAAAATCGCATCTGCAACCCAGCGGCCCTCCCAAGTGATAGGCATGCACTTCATGAATCCAGTCCCTGTGATGAAGCTGGTTGAAGTGATCCGAGGCTATGACACCACCGATGAGGTCACGGAGCAAGTCCTAGCTGTAGCCAAGGATTTAGGAAAAACTCCTGTGCCGGCCCATGACTATCCTGGATTTGTGGCTAATCGAATCCTAATGCCCATGATCAATGAAGCGATCTATGCATACCATGAAGGAGTAGCTGGAGTAGAAGAGATCGATACCATCATGAAGCTGGGCATGGCTCATCCCATGGGGCCATTAACTCTGGCTGACTTTATTGGACTAGATGTTTGCCTTTCCATTTTGGAGGTACTTCACCAGGGGTTTGGCAATCCCAAATATGCTCCCTGTCCTTTGCTGCGCAACATGGTCACGGCGGGACATCTTGGGCGAAAGACAGGGCGTGGCTTCTACGATTACTCTGCTAAGTAAGATCCGGATGAAGTTTATGTTTTTGCCCTAAAATAATTGATTATCCTCCTTAAATAATTGGGCAGAAGAAAGCGGGGTATGGGCTCTGGATATATGGATGAATGAATACCGCCACATACCCCGTACTCCGCTTACCATTTTTCTTTTGGCCTCCTATTTAGTGAATTTCATAAGTACCAAACCGAACGCTTTTTCTACCTATGACGGCCCCAGTAGCTCCCCCCAGGGTACCTCTGAAAGAATATCTTTCCAGCCACCGGGCAATCATTAAAGATATGATTGCCGCTTATCAAGGTTATCAACACCGATTTGGAGAAACCTTCAAGCTGAAGTTGGTAAGCCGAGATGTAATCGTCACCACCTCTCCAGGATATGCAAGACATATTCTGATCGCCAATCAGCGGAACTACCTCAAGGATTACCCCACTAAAGTAGTGGGAAGCATCATTGGCAATGGTATTTTGACCAGTGATGGACCTTTTTGGTTGCGACAACGCCGCTTGGTTCAACCTGCTTTCCACAAGCAACAACTTCAAAATCTTTCTCGCTTGATGGTGGAAGAGACCGAAGGAGTCTTAGCTAAGCTAGCTAATCGACAAGGGCAGGAGGTCGAGGTATTTCGTGAGATGGTGGCCTTGACCCTCAATGTGGTTAGCCGTTCCTTATTCAGTACAGGCATCGATGAGCAGGGCTTACATGTCGTAGAAACCAGTGTTGATTCTTTGATGGATTTGGCCGTAGCAAAAATCCGGAACCCACTCCAAGTATTGGGCTACAAGTTGACAGGCAAGACACGTTTTTTTGACCAGTGCCAAAAGGATTTGGATGAGCTGATCTATCGCATCATCGACGATCGGAGAAGCTTGCCCCCTCAAAATCAGGATATTTTGGATATGTTATTAAGTTCCAAGGATGCTGAAACGGGGGAAGTCTTGAGCCGGGAGCAACTGAAGGATGAGTTGTTAGTGCTTTTCTTAGCGGGGCATGAGACCTCCGCCAATGCCCTTACCTGGACCCTGATGCTATTGGACCAGCATCCCGAGGTTCAAGAACGGATGCGGCAGGAAGTAGATGAAGTCCTGGGCGACGGTTCGATAGGTTTTGAACATCTACCCCGACTGAGATACATTAAGCAAGTAATTGATGAGGCGCTACGTTTATATCCCTCTGCTTGGATTTTAGGACGTGAAGCCATAGAGGAGGATGAGTATGAGGGAATCAAGGTGGAGCCAGGTAAGCAGGTATCCATCTTTATTTATGGCCTTCACCGCAATCCTCAATATTGGGAGAATCCGGAAATATTTGATCCTGAGCGTTTCGCGCCTGGTCAGGCTAAAAGTCGTCCTACGCATGCATATCTCCCCTTTGGCGGGGGACCTCGCATGTGCATTGGCCATCAGTTCGCCGTTTTTGAAATGCAAATTGCTTTGGCCTTGCTGATGAAAAACTTCACGTTTAAGCGCACCACCCACGGACCCATTCCCATGGAGCCTTCAATTACCCTGCGTCCCGCGGCTCCTATGCCGATGATTTTCAAGCTTCGCTAGGACTCACTTGCGCCAGGACTTTGGGAATTGACCTCCTTTGCAACAGGACCACATTCTCGACGTGTGCGGTATGGGGAAACATATCGACGGGCTGTACGTCAATCAGCTCGTATTGGTGGTCCAACAAAGCCAGGTCTCTTGCTTGAGTAGACGGCTTGCAGCTAACATAGATAATGTGTTCTGGATTGAGTTCAAGCAGGCGCGTCACTACTTTCGCATCCATGCCTTGGCGAGGGGGATCCGTAATGACCACAGACGGTTGTCCATGCGCTTTAACCTGATCTTGTTTTAAGAGATCCTTCATGTCTCCTGCATAAAACTGAAATCGCTCCTCATCCAATTGGTTTAAGCGTACATTTTCCCAGGCATCCTGAACAGCCGACTCTACGTATTCGATGCCCACAATTCGCTGTGTGAATTGCTCAAGAAAAATTCCAATGCTTCCCGTACCGCTATAAAGGTCAAAAATTAGAGAATGCTTGGTTTGGCCTTCGGCTAGGGTTTTCAACAGAAACTTCTGCACGACTTGATAAAGAACCTCTGCTTGTCGGGGATTGGTTTGGAAGAATGAGACGGGGCGAATTTTGAAGCGATAGCTCCCTAACTGCTCGATGAGGTGGTCTTCGCCTCTCCAAACATGGTAGGGAAGGTCATTGTAGCTGCTGTTGAGTTTGGCGTTATGGATCCAGATAAAGCTGGCAATTTCTGGAAACTTGGAAGCTAGGTGAGTAAAAATTTGCTCAATTTTTTCCAAGTCAGGATGGGCCACCACCAAGATAGCCATGAACTGATTTTGATACAGGCTGGACCTCAAGGTTAGGGTTCTTAAAAAACCCTCATTAGCTCGGATATCATAGAAGGGGATTTCTTTTTGCCGTGCAAAGGCACGTAGCTCATTCCGTATGGCATCGTTCAGTGAATCCTGCAGCTTACAGGTGTCAATATTGAGCACCTTTTCAAATGATCGAGGGCCATGAAATCCTAAAACGCGGTGATCAAAGGCCTGCCGGGATTGAATCTGCTCAAGGGTCAACCAAGCTTTGCTACTGAAGGTGAATTCTAGCTTGTTTCGGTAATGGTAGATCTCCTCATTTCCTAAAATAGGATGGAATTCCTGCCAGGTGACCTTACCAATGCGCTCTAAGCTGTCTCTGACTTGTTTTTCTTTATAAGCCAGTTGAGCTGAATAATCCATGTGCTGCCATTTGCAGCCTCCACAGGTCCCAAAGTGAGGGCAGCTAGGCTCGGCCCGCTGCTCCGAAGGGCTTAGGAGATCCTCCACTCGACCCGCTAAGACCTTTTTCTTCTTTCCATACACGTGAACCATGGCCCGATCGCCAGGGATTCCCCCTTCCACAAATACGACCTCGCCTTCGTGGCGGGCTAATGCCCGACCATCTGAGGCCGCATCTATCAACTCCATTTCCGCCGTAAATGGCTCTATTCTACGTCGTCTTCTTGCCATGGCGACAAAAGTACACAAGGTCTGCCAGCTATGAAACCTGTCGTGAAGAAGTGCTAATCAGCATTAGTTTTAAATTATTAACCATTATTTAATATTTTGCTCATTCATCTCCTGTCAACGTCGAACCAAAGTACTTTACCATCAATAATTTTTTCTATGAAGCTGCATAAGCTCCTCCTAGTCGGGGGACTCATGGCGTTGTCTAGCTTATCAACGCCGTTTTTGTTTGCACAGGAGGTGACAAGCCTCATTCAGGCTCACCTAGATGTATATTCACGCCAACAAGGCTTTTCTGCTCAGGACTTACAGGAATGGGAAATAACCGATCAATCGGTCTCTCGCTTGAGTGGGGTTAAGCACGTATACATTCGGCAGACTTATCAGGGTATTCCCGTTTTTCAAGGAGTTGCGAATTTTTCCATAAGGAACGGAGAAGTGCGCTACATGGCTGATCGTTTGGAAAAAAACTTGGCAACGAGAGCAAACTTGACTGAGCCTGTACTGGATCCTTTGAGTGGAATACAAGCTGCTGCCTCAGCCTTGGGGCTAGCTAGCGCTGGAGATTTAACCATGTTGGAGTCAGATCAAGGAAAGACTTTCCTATTTGACAAAGGGCAATTGTCCCGAGAAGATATCCCCGTTAAGCTCGTTTTTCAGCCCATGCCCGAAGATGAATTGCGCTTGGCTTGGGATATAACGATTCATCCTCTTAAGGGGGATCACTGGTGGAGTGTAAGGGTAGATGCAGAGAATGGAAAACTACTGGATCAGATTGACTGGGTGTTGAGTTGTAACTTTGTAGACCATCCTTATTCATTCCATGGCCACAGCGAAGCTGGAGGGCATAATCATGCTCACGCACACGCTACTACTCAAACCCTAACGGGTGGGGAGCAATACCGGGTCTACCCCATCTCCGTTGAGAGCCCCAATCATGGCCCTAGAGCCTTGCTGGTGGAGCCGAATGACAGCCTTGCTTCTCCCTTTGCCTGGCATGACACCGATGGTGCTTTAGGGGCAGAATTCACCATCACCCGTGGCAACAATGTGTGGGCGGCAGAAGACCGGAATAACAACAACACCCCTGGGTATAGTCCAGATGGAGGAGCAAGTCTAAACTTTGATTTTCCATTAGACCTCACGCTAGATCCCATCAACTACCAGGATGCGGCCATCACCAATTTGTTTTACTACAACAACATGATGCATGATGTGTGGTATCACTATGGCTTTGATGAAGTGAGTGGCAACTTTCAAGCAAATAACTATGGGCGAGGAGGCATAGGAGGAGATTTTGTTTTTGCCGAAGCCCAAGATGGAGGAGGACTTAACAACGCTACTTTTGGCACCCCTCCTGAAGGAGCGAATCCGCAAATGCAAATGTTTTTATGGCAAACCGGCCCCGCACCGCTGGCCCCACTTTTAACCGTGAATACCCCCAATACCATAGCAGGCCCCTATATTGCGGCTGAAGCGGGGTTTGGTCCTGGGGTTCCTAGCCCTGCCTTGACGGGTGACTTGGTGCTGGCACAGGATGGGGCAGCTCCCATCAATGATATATGTAGTGCCGTGACCAATGCTGCCCAAGTGGCCGGAAAAATAGCCTTGATAGACCGAGGTAACTGCACCTTCGTCACCAAAGTCCAAGCTGCTCAAGATGCCGGGGCTATTGCCGTGATCGTAGCCAACAATCAGCCGGGCAATCCTTTCAATATGGGGGGGGCAACAGGCAACATTACCATTCCATCTGTCATGATAAGTCAATCCGATGGGGTGCTACTAAAAAATGCGTTGGCGGCAGGGGATTCCATTTCAGTTACCATCGGTGGGGTCAATGCCCCTTCCAACTTGCGTGATGGCGATTTTGACAATGGCATCATCGCTCATGAATATGCCCATGGGATTTCCAACCGCCTGACCAACGGCCCCAATTCTGTGGGTTGCCTGTTCAATGCCGAATCCATGGGCGAAGGCTGGTCAGACTGGTATGGCTTAATGATGGATTTTGATCCCACACGCCGGGATCGAGGCATCGGAACCTTTGCTAGCGATGAACCCATTACCGGAGGGGGCATTCGCCCCGCGCGCTATTCTCCCGACTTTAACGTGAATCCCTTTACCTATGATGATGTAAATAATGCTGCTGGGATTTCCCAGCCTCACGGAATTGGCTTTATCTGGGCCACCATGCTTTGGGACCTTACTCTGGTGATGGTCGATTCATTTGGCTATGACCCCGATATCATCAACGGAACCGGGGGCAACAACATGGTCATGGCCCTGGTGACAGAAGGCCTGAAATTGCAGCCTTGTAGCCCAGGTTTTGTTGATGGACGAGACGCTATCCTGCAAGCTGATATTGACTTATATGGAGGCGTACATCAATGTCTAATTTGGGAAGTGTTTGCACGCCGTGGCCTGGGTTTCAGTGCTTCCCAAGGAAGCTCCGCCAGCCGTAGCGATCAAGTGGAGGCCTTTGACTTGCCAACCAGTTGCCAAACGCCCACCGCAGCCCCCGTTTCCCTCTGGTCTTTCACCGCTGGACAAGGTTGTGGAGACAAGGTCTTTTTCAACGATGAATCCACAGACATACCACAGAGCTATTTCTGGGATTTTGGGGATGGCAGCACAGATTCCATCGCTAACCCTGTCCATACCTATAATGCCAACGGCATTTACCTGATTACCCATATCGTAACCAATACCATCGGCAGCGATACCTCGTACAAGGTGGTGACCATATCTCTTCCTCCTGGTCCAGTGATCAACGATCAAGAGATCTGCCTAGATAATGGAGTCACCTTATTGGCCCCGGTAGATAGCGGACTCTATATTTGGTATGATGTGGATGGCAATGTCTTGGATACTGCAGCCAACCTCAGCTTCCTCAACTTAGCGGCCGATACCATGGTCATGGTGCAGGGAATAATCGAAGCACCTGTGCAGCAGGTAGGGCCACTTACGGGTGCCAGCGTAGGTGGCGGAGGATACCACAATACTAATTTCACCGGCACAGTTAATTTTGAAGCTTTCTCTGGTTTTACGTTAATATCTGTTTGGACCGACGCAGGCTCTTCTGGGCCTCGTACCATCAATCTGTGGGACGGACCAAACGCCAGCGGTCAAATCATAGACCAAGTCACGGTCAATATCCCACAAGGAGCAGGCCGGGTAAATTTAGGCCTGGAAATACCTCAGGCTGGAACTTACTCGGTTGGAGGAACGACCATTGACTTATTCCGAAATAACAACGGGGCCAATTATCCTTATGACATTGCTGGTTTAGTCAGCTTGAACGGATCTTCAGCGGGACCAGACTTCTATTACTACCTATACGATTGGGAGGTACAAGAAGAGGATTGTCGAACCGACCAAGTTCCAGCGGAAATTCGTGTGAAGTCGGCGGAGTTCAGTTCAGTTCAAGATTCCTTCACCTCTACATTTACCTTCACGGACCTTTCTGTTGGAGCCAGCGACTGGCTATGGGATTTCGGGGATAGTACTACTTCCACGGCGCAGAGCCCCATCCATACCTACGCAAGCCCAGGTACGTATTTGGTAACCTTAATCGTGGATGGACTCTGTGTATTCAGTGATTCGGTGGAGGCCGTTCGTCTAACTGGAATTGAGAACCTGCCTTTAGGAGTGAAAGTCTCTTTGACTCCCAATCCGACCAAGTCCTCTACCCAAATTTCATTCAGTGAAGCAATTAAAGAGCCAGTGAGCGTGACAGTTCTTTCTATGAAAGGACAAGTGATCAGCGAAATGATCATACCTGCGGGTGTCAGCAAACAAGTGCTGCCCCTTCAAGGCTACAGCCCTGGGGTATACCTCCTTGAATTGCGCAACGAGAGAAACGTAGAGTCATTGAGGTTGGTCGTACAACCCTAATAGGGTTGTTACTTAGTCCTGAACTACACATCTAAAAGGGAAGAGGGTGCAAATCCTCTTCCCTTTTCCTAATTTAATCCCATCAATTAGCAGGTGCTCCACGAGCGCTTTTGGCCTAAGGGCCTGTTTTGGCCATAAAGGAGAAATCTAAAGAGCCTCTAAGTCAATGCCTTTCTGTTGATGGAATCAGTCCTTCTAAATCAAACAAAAAACTACGAATCCATGAAGTTTACTCGAGTGTTATTATCGTTGTTTCTGGCTAGTCAAGTTTTGTTCCTGAGTAGCTGTGAGTTCTTGTTGGCGGTGGCAGAAGAAGCTACTAAGCAAGGCCCTTACGTGCCCACCAACGGAGAGATGTCCGCCGGGTTGAAGGAAGCCTTGGTGAAAGGCGCAGGATTCGCAGTGAATACCTTAGGTGCTGAAGGAGGATACTTAAATGATCCAGCGGTGAAAATCCCTTTTCCAGCTGAGGCACAATTTGCTGCTGATAAGCTGCGCGAATTGGGATTGGGGCAGTTAGTAGACAATTTTGAAGCTCGATTGAATGCAGGAGCGGAAAAAGGTGCGCAATTGGCTTTGCCCATATTTAAGAGTGCCATCCAGCAAATGAGCTTCAACGATGTGACCAACATCTTGATCAGCAAAAACAAGGATGAGGCAACCCAATATTTTCAGCGCACCACCACGGAGCAATTGACCGCGGCTTTTCAACCTGAAATCAGAAAGGTCCTTGATGAGGTGAACGCAACTCAACTTTGGTCAGATATCACCACTGCCTACAACAAGATTCCGTTTACACGCAAAAAAGTCGAGACCGACTTAGTGAAATATGCCACTGAAAAGGCTTTGGAAGGCTTGTTTTTAAAGGTGGCTGTCGAGGAAGGCAAAATCCGAGATAATCTAAATGCCAGGACTAGTGACCTGCTAGAAAGAGTATTTGGTTATGCTGATCGTCAGCTTCAAGCTCAAGGTTAGGCATGTAGGGCGAATCGAGTTCTGGGGCGAAACTTCTCGTTTGCATCAGGGGGGGCTTCGTGTTGGGTCAAGTGTAAGGGGTTGATTATCAGTGGGAAAATCTCTTGTGGCTCTTCGGTTAAGGAGCTGGAAAGTCTTGTTGTAAATCTGCTGGTTTTAATTTTTCGAATTATTGAAAATCATGCTATTTGGGATAAAGTTTATTTGTAAATAACCAGGAGCATGAAATTTATGAAAAATTATACTTATAGACCTGCACTAGGTCTGGTATTCTTGGTTTTGGGGTTGATCTTGCCCTCTTTGATGAATGCCCAGACCTACCAAGCTAGCTACAGCGAAGGTAACCTAAGCCCAGAGTATGGCACATCAGGAAAGGGTAATTACACCAAAGATCAAAGCCATCTTCTTCTGACAGGAAGTTTGAAGGAGGCCAATAGCATAGACGGAGCCTACGTTCCGGTACTTTCCCTATCATATCGGGGAGTGATAGATCAGCAGTTTGTGATCAAAGAATCTTCTGCTACTCCGGGCGTAAACCTCGAAGGGATAGAGGTTACCGACAATGGAGTCGGTGACCTGTTGGTAGGAATCAAGAGGGCAGACGCAAATGGCCTGACTACTGGAGTTTTAGCTAGCATCAATTCAAGTTCTTCTAAATTGAACTGGTCACAAGAGCTAGAGGGAGTTGATCTGAAAGGAATCTCTTCTCATCCCCGAAATGGGATCGTGGTGGCAGTTGGTGATGGTGAAGATTTACTTGGGCAAAATGATTTAAGATTGGTCTTGTTAGATCCCTCAGGCAACCTGATCTCTGCTCGCTCTTTTGAAAGCGGCACCACTGATGGAGCTACTCGCGTGATTGCCTTGGAAAATGAAGAAGATTGGTTGGTTCTGGGCTGGCAAGACGACGGCGCCTTGAACCCTTTGCTTATGCGCCTAAACCGCCAAGGTGAGACAGAGTGGAACTATCGTTATGAGGTTCAAGGGCAGGTGGCTTCAGTAGATGACATCGCTTACTCACAAACCTTAAACCAAATTGCTGTAGTGGGTACGGCTATCAATGACAACCGTGATTCAGTCCTGTTTGTATTGCTAACTGATGATGCTGGTCAACCTTTGAAGGTGTTTTACTATGGTCTTGAAGATCGTTTCCAGGCGGTGGGCAAAGCCATTGCAGCTATTGAGGGCCTAACGGATGAAGCTGGATTTGTCCTGGGAGGCAATTTACGCGTTCCCTCATTAGGTCGATTTACCCGCTCACTGTTGGTAAGGATACGGCCTGATGGCTATCCAGAATGGGTGCGAACTTATGGCCCTTTAGATGATGGCGACATTTTCTCTGATGGTTTTTCTGGTTTGGCCTTTAACCGATCCTTAGGAACCTTTGCTGCTACGGGTTTTGAAACTGAAGCCAGCCGTGGCAGTCTAGATAAGTTTAGCTTCAAGGCTTTGCAGGCTAGTACGGAGACAGGACAAGCTGGAGAAAGCTACGGTTTTTGTTCTGATCGCTTAGAAGTTCGGCCTGACGAAGGGAGTGCTGAGTCCACTTCAGCTGGTTATACCCGCGTAAGAGGCGGCCAATCTACTTCCGCTCTCAGTATTTCCCCCATTCGCTGGGATGTCAATTATTGCTCCTACCCAGTTCGCCAAGGCCGACAAACTACGGATATACAAGAACTTGGATCCAATTCAACGATAGCTAGGGAAGTTTTCTTATATGATTTGAGTGGCCGCGAAGTACATCAAACCACCTTGCAACCTGGTGAGGTTTATGCAATTCCCGCAGTTCTTCCTAATGGTGTATATGTTGCCAAGTATCGCTCTGAAGGCTCGTGGATTGGATCAGATAAACTCATAAAGGTGAGACCTTGATGTCGAGGTAACAATAAGGTCTTAAGCAATTGGATAGAAGAAGTCGGGCTACGGGGCTACAGAAAGTCTTCCTTAACTTCCTTAACTCCTTAACTCCTTAACTCCTTAACTCCTTAACTCCTTAACCTCTTCAAACCTCCTTACCCTCCTTACCAGTTTTCTTATGTTTACCTGCCTGCGGCAAGATTTGACTATTTGAGTATCTCAAGACGCAATGCTTAGTGAGCGGTCAGAATAATCCAAGGGACAGTACAATTCTTCGATCATTTATCTTAATTTCGAGCAAAAACCAAGATTCATGTCGATAGAAGCGTTTAGTTCCCTGGATGCTCAAGAAGTTGAGCAACTTTTAGAAGCTCCTGCTGTAGTTACCTTATTAATTGCAGGCTCGGATGAAAAGGTTGACAAGAAAGAAAAGGACTGGGCAAGCAAACTGGTGAATTACCGGAGTGTTACGGCTGAGGTTGAGTTGCAGCCTTATTATGAGGCCCTTGGTGACCGTTTCGAATCTGACCTAACATCCTTAATGGATGGCTGGCAAGTAGGCGATTTAGAAACATTGAGGGATAAGTTGTCAGCATTAAGTCCCATTTTGGAAAAGCTTGAAGGAGAGTTTGTCTTAAAGTTGAAGCAAAGCTGGAGAACGCTGGCTGAGCAGGTGGCAAAAGCTTCAGGAGGAATAATTGGATTTGGAAGCGTGAGTCCAGAAGAAAGAGAGGTAATAGACCTTTCCATGCTTGACTAAGCCATCCAGCCAAAAAGTACCTACTGGGCCACCCAATAAACGGTGGCCCAATTTTTTGCCCTTCTATTAAGTAGGGAAGCACCACAAAGAAGTGTTTATTGAAAAGGAAGAAAACCTGCCATTTATTGGGAAACGGCAAGATTTTTGGACAAAAAACAACGGCATGAAAAGACTGATTTGCTTGAGCTTCCTGACCCTTGTTGCCGCGGGATTTTTACCCGCCCAAGCTTCTACTCCCCTAGAAAGCATAATCAATCATTATTTAGAGGTTTACCCTTTTTCTCCCGAGAATGCCTTCCGGTTGGGCGTTTATCTTGAATTGAAGGGGGAGTATAACCCTGATGATGAGTCCATGACGGCTACTTTTGGGGAGCTGGCTCACATCACCTTCAATCGAGGCAGTGTGCTGCTGAGGGCTGGGAGATTTGGGGTGTATTCATTGAACGAAAAAGGAAATCGTCCCGCAGATATCGATGTAATGAACCAGGCACTATCGGCCATCTTTGAGCAGGTTTTTTTGATGGGGAACGTGGGAGCTAACCGCAATTTGGTCCGTTTGGTAGATAGATACCTCATCCGAAAAAACCTCACTCCTTTTGATAAAATCTTGCTTCATCACATATTGACGAGGTTTGGTCGTTATGACTCCCTTTATAATCGAGTTGAAATCAAGACCGAGTGGTTTCCCCAAAAGGCCATGGTCATCAGGGAATATGGCCATAAAAATGCACGCGAAGTATATGGAGATAAACTTTATCTCAAATTAGACAAAGGAGTAATCCGAGGGTACTATTTACGAGCGGGGGGAACGGTCTATGTCGAAGATGTTGAGAGAGATGTGCTTTATGCCACCGGAGAGGTTCAGTCGCCAAGTAGTACGGCCTTTAAGTTTTTCGTTCAGCAACTGTACACCCAGAGCACCAGCTATTTAATTGAGGAGGAACAGCGAAGATTGGCCCAGTTAGAATTGGAGGCCCGCCTACCCAATCGTTTTGCTCCTGGTGAACTTCCTTTGGTGGCTTCTAATGAGATCACGGTTGAACGCAGGGGAGAGATGCTACCCAGGCCTAGCGGATACCAGCAACAAGCCAGGAACAAAATTGATACGCTATCACTCCTATACCAACCCTATCAATGGGTACCCATGATGGTCGGAATCCTCCGCGATCAAGATATCAGCATCGCTGATCCAGATATCTTGCCCTATTTTATTCATGCCTCTTATTTTGATTTCCTCTACAACTTGCTCACCCCTGATGAACAGGCTGCAGTAGCTAGATGGCGGGAAGACAATGAGTAAGCCCATAGGGCGTTATAGTCCCTTTGAAATGGCATTGCTTTTGATCAAATGTCAAAAGAATTTTGAAGGAATCTTATGTCATCAATGAAAGCTTTGATCTACCAGCTGGTTTTGGTCCTGTTTGCCTCTTTTGTCATCATGGGATGCGAGCGCGATAAACCTTATGTAGAGCCTCATACCCTTTCTATCTTTCCGAATCAGGCAGGAAACATCCGTATTACTTACGTTGAGGATACGACGTTTAATTCTGCTGGGATCAACCAACCTGTCGTAGACAACTATTTTAAGCAGGAAATTTTGGGTGATACGGTTGAAGACCTTACCGGTCGCGACCTTAGGCAGGTCAATGTTTATCGTTCACCGGTCCGAGAAGATTCTGTTTTTAATTGGTCCTATGATCGCTTATGGACCCAGTATTTTGAACCTGCTTCTACTGGAAACTACTACGCAGAAAGGATTGAGCAAAACCAGCGTGTGGTGGTTCTACAATTTCCTGTATTTCCCGGTGTGACATGGAACGGAAATCTGTTCAATGTAGAAAACGCCCAAGAGTTTTTTTATCAGAGAGTTGATAGCACAGTCACTATTCGTGGAAAGCGTTTCGAAAATTGTGTAGTTGTGATCCAAGAAGCTGAAATAGCTTCTTTCATCACAGATAATTTTGCGTATGAGATTTATGCTCCCAACGTCGGACTGATCAAAAAGTACCGGCGCAAGCTTATTTTTGATGGACCAAATGGTGAATTTAATCCTGACGAGTCTTTCATTTATCAGGAGGAGATTGTTGATTTTGCTGTAGACTGATCAGGCGAATACATTTTATACACACAGCAGGGGCCCCATCTACGCGATAGGGCCCCTGCTGTATATGATTCCCCTATTCTTCTCGTAGCGATTTCCGTTCTACCTCTTCTAGGGTATCCGGGTTCAATACCCGCATAGACAGGGCCTTGCCATCGACATCAAAAAGCACCAAAGCATTTTGAGTAGTGAAACCACTCACATGATCTGACCAAGGTGTTTCTTCTTGCGCGTAGTAAGGAGCTCCCGCTGCTCCGTTATTGACCTGGTAAATGGTCCTGCTGAGTTGGATTTTGTTGTCTTCAGGATAGCCAACGGGGTAACGTTCCATGTCAGGACTGATGGTGGTCAAAGCATAGTTGTGCTCATCTCCGGTCATGATGGCAATGACTTTTTCGCTTTCATTGACAAGGATATCCAGGATTTGATCTCTTCTTTCGATGATGCCTTTGCCCATGGGTTTGCCATCGACCCAAGCTCTTTTGAGGTTGTCTCCTCTGTACCACATATCGTCCCCTACGTGACCTCCATTAGGAAAACAAGGCGTATGCTGGGTAACGAAAACGTGGTCAATGTCTTCGTTGTTTTCCAGACTGGCAACGGTTTCTCTGAGCCAGGCGAGCTGCTGGTCCATGATGTAGGCGTGAATATTTCCGCTACTGATAGGAACCGCACCGGTAGAGGGCGCATACCAATAGTTTGAGTTTAGAACGATTACCCCAACGTTGTCATAAGTATAGTAGAATACATTTTCTTCGTAGCTGGGGAAATCTTGCCGTTTAGGGTTAGGGTCGTATGAAGCACCATCTTCACCAGCAAGTCCATTGGCGGGGTTGGTGAAGTTTTGCTTAAAAACTGCCTCGGCTGACTCATTCTCATAAGGGAAGCGATCTACGGAGATATTTACCCTTCCACTTTCATCGCTGAAGACTCGCATCAAGGCTTCATGATTACCCATGCTGACATAGATAGGGAAGTAATGCCACCAAGGCTCTACCGCCCGTTTCCAGTTCGCATACTGCAAGTTCATCTCATCTGGACTGGTCAAATACCCATTGATGAGGTCGCCAGAAAACTGAAAAAAACTTACCTCTTGTTGCATGGCCAAGGCCATGATTTTTTTCATGATGTAGGCGTTGGCGCCGTAGATTTCTCGTTCTCCCCCTCCTTGACCTGCACGGGAGTCACTTGCATAAGCAAAAGTAAAAGCTTGTCGGCTTCCTCCTGCAGGGGCAGTATGAAATTCATAAGACTGGGTGATCCCCGCCACGGTAACAGAGTAAGGATAACTCTTGCCTGGTTCTAGATCTTCAATATGCACTTCGTGCAGGGCGGTTTTTTTTACCTCTATTTCCTGGTCGCCCACTTTTAAGGTGGCTGGGGCTGGTTTATTCAAGGAAAAAGCAATGGTAGCTTCAGTGGGACCAACTCGGTTGACAGTTGGACCTTCTACAATGGTGGGAACTGCCTTAAATGGGCCTGTACCTTGGAAACTGACTCGTCCATCATATAAGATCAGCCCTTCTTCAGTTACCAAACGAAAGCCCAAGGTTCCTTGACCACTTTCTGCCCAGCCAATCATGTCATATCGTCCGGATAGCTGGTTCTTTATGTCAATACTGGCTTTCCCGGCTTCAACCTTTGAAAAGCGTTTGAAATACACGGGCATGGGATGTTTGGAATCGTCAAAGTGGATGAAGCCATAATAGAGACGACCATTAAGCTCCGGAGCTTGGAAATCAAAGTTGATTCCCGTTTTACTTCCCCGGGGAGATCCGAGAGCAGCTTGAAGGGTGAATACGGGCTCATACTCAATCTCAGAATAAGTCTTTCCTTGGTGAGTGAGATAGATCCCCTCAGTGGTGGCTTCTATGTTGTGATAGGCACCTGGGACTTTTTGGGCTATCGACAAAGGAGTGCCAAGAAGAATGAAGCCAAATAGAACGAAAATTAAGCGAAAATTGATCACAGGTTGGTCCATGAGATATGGGGTGAAGTAGGGTTTAACAGTTGCTGGGCAATAAAGGGAAAAGGCCTTAGTTTCACAATTGCGTCAACAAAATTGCTCATTTATGACTTTTGAGTGGGCTTTTCTTCGATGGCGAA
>CAZFPQ010000114.1:0-22216 GCA_964521065.1 uncultured Bacteroidia bacterium
GATGTCCAGCTTGGAAGATGAGGTGGTGGTGAGGTTGGGGTAGGGCTGGCGCTGAACTAGGCGCGGCCCGGCACTGGTGGCCGAAATTTAGCTAAGCTCCGGGGTTGGTATCTAGCTCAGTAGGCGAAGTGGGGTCATAATCCAGCTTTTTGGGAATTGAGGCTCGTTTTGTTGCCACCAACAAAATGAAACAGATTGCATGACTGAATTTAATATAAGTGGAGAGATCCAGGGCCCAAGAATCACCCTAAAACCTCCTCAACTGCCCCCACAAACAGCTGGCAAGCCTCCCGCAATTCATCCTCCGAAATGGTCAGCGGAGGAGCGATCCGTAGTCCGTTGTCGATATTCAGAAAACCAATCGTCAACAGACCGCGGTTTAAGCATGCCTGAAGCACCTGCTGGCTGCTTTCTGCATCGGCAAAGATGGCTGCCATCAGTAAGCCTTTGCCACGTAACTGCTTGATCGCGGGATGCCGCAATTCATGACAGAGAATGGCTTCTTTGGTGGGGATGGAGGCCATCAGGTCTTCATCGAGGATTTTGTTGAGCAAAGCCAAACCGGCGGCACAACTGACTGGGCCTCCGCCGAAGGTATTGATGTGGCCCAGAACGGGATTGGCCTGAATGACGGACACGATTTCAGTGCGGGTGACGAAGGCGCCCAACGGAAGCCCGCCGCCCAATGCTTTGGCCAGGGTGAGAATGTCTGGCTGAAAGCCCAAGCCCTGGTGCGCAAATAGGTGTCCGGTACGCCCAAAACCAGTTTGAATTTCATCTAGGATCAGCAAGGCACCGGTTTCGTCGCAGCGCTTACGCAGCGCTTGGAGATAGCCATCAGCAGGCATCACCACGCCTCCGGCACCTTGGATGGCTTCGATGATCACCGCGGCGGTAGCGGTATCAATTTGTTCTAAGGCAGCGAAGTTATTGTAAGGCAGGTGAGTGACTTCGGGCAATAAGGGGCCATAGCCCTGCTTCATGGTCGAACTTCCCGTCACACTGAGGGCTCCGTGGGTGCTGCCGTGGTAGGAATTGTGGAAGGCCACGATTTTGCTGCGTCCAGTATAGCGCTTAGCTACCTTGAGGGCGCCTTCATTGGCTTCGGCGCCGCTGTTTCCGAAATATACGCAGTCTAATCCTGGCCCGAGGACCTCGGCGAGCTTAGTGGCATATTGGACCTGTGGGCTCATGATGCTTTCGCCGTAGACCATGGTGTGTAAGTAACGAGCTGCTTGCTCTTGGATGGCGGCGACGATTTCCGGCGCATGGTGGCCTACGTTGCTGACACAGATGCCACTGACAAAATCAATCCAACGCTTACCATCAGGCCCATAGAGATAGATGCCCTCGGCCCGCTCCACTTCGATGCCCATGGTGTAGGGGGAGGTTTGGGCGACGTGCTTCAAAAAGAGAGCTTGGTTCATCCGGCAAATTTCCGTTATTTCTTCTTGGACCACAACAACAAACCACCAATTCCTACAGTATGGACAAACCTAAAGGACGCGCAACCGGTATCGGGGGCATCTTCTTCAAATGCCAAGACCCAGATGGCCTGCGTCAGTGGTACGCTGATCACTTAGGCCTCAAGGTCAACCAATACGGTTCCCTCTTTGAAACCCGAAACGTAGACCGTCCAGAAGAGCGTAACTTCTTGCAGTGGAGCACCTTTTCTAAAGGGAGTAAATACATGGAGCCTTCTCAACGAGAATTCATGATCAATTACAGGGTGGTAAACATCGAAGCGTTGCTGGAGCAGCTCCAAGCTGCAGGGATCAAACAAATCGGGGAACTAGAAACCTATGATTATGGAAAGTTTGCCCACGTGATGGATCCCGAGGGCAACAAACTAGAACTTTGGGAGCCTATCGACCAAGTATTTGCTGATACCAATAGCCCAGATGAGACTACTCATTGACTGGTGGAGAACCTGAATCGCCTGTTGGCTTTTGCTTAGGCTTTTTCTTGCGACTGTTTTTTTTACGCTGCTTTCTTTCCTGCTTTGCCTTTTCCTTTTCTTCCTTTTCATGGTTGGGATTCCACAAGAAAACCCCACGGGGGCCTGTGCTGGCTTCCCATAACTTTTCGTTGAACTCATTTTGGCGAAAAGAACTGGGTATCAGGATACTCTTGGGTATGATGCGCAGCAATATGGGCAAGGTGATAGAGCCCAAAGGAAGCATAAAGATGGTAAAGGCAGGGATGGTGCGCAGGATATCCAGCAACTGTTCACGCACCTTTTCCCACTCAGATTCCGACAGTTCTCGTTGGGTGGATTGCCGCAACAGTGAAACCAGTTCACGGCTTTCCTGAATTTCCTGGCTGATCATGCGTTGGTTGCGTTTGACCAAGAGACGCAAACGCAGGATCAGCTGCTCGGTGATGATGCGGTAGTTCTGCTTGATGTGTAGATAATGAACCTGCTGCCAATGGGTAAGCACAAATTGGGTCACCATCTGGGTGCTATGTTCCAAGTCCTTTTCTGATAGTTCGAGCTTTTGGGTGAGCTGACCCAAAAATGCTTCTTCTACCTGGCTAATTTGGCGATTAGACCAGCTGGTTAAGATGGCCAGCTCTAAAAAGTACTTCCTTAGCAACCAGGTAGGAAAGGCCTTGAAGTTGAGGTCATCCAGTTGTACACCTTCCTTAATGAAGCGCTGGGCTAGGCGCTTTTGGGGGGCAGGTAGATGGGCGGAGGCTAAGAAGTGTTGGAACAACTCGTTTTCCTCTGCTGAAATCTCGCTGTCGGCGTGGGCCGCCGCGGCGATCACTTTTAGGACCTCTAGGCGCAGCTCAATTAACAACTGACTCAGTTTTTCTTTGACCAAGAGGGTGCTGTTCTCTAGCCACTGATTAAATAAGATTAGATCAAAGAAAAGGAGGGTGTTATGGAAGAAACTATTCCAGAAATTTCGCCAATCGTAACTAAAGTCCACCCGTTTATCCAGCATGTATTCAACCTGATCTACCAGGAGCTTTCGCCGACCGATGCGATTGGATTTGGAAACTTTGAATCGATTGGACGATTGTAGGTGAAATTCGCGTAACTGGGGCAGCAATTCTCGGTGGCTGTCCCGCATGCTGCCTGACTGGCGATAGAAGTAGTAAAGCCCCGCTCCGAGATAGGCCTCAGCTAGGAGAACCTTGATTTTTTCCCTTTCTCCCCACTCATGAGCACGGGGATGCGGCTCGTGGATGAAGGTAACTGGATAGCCATACATCAGCCCCGTAGGCTGAAGCAAGCGATAAAGGTATTTATAGCTATCACTCTCCTCCTCGGCTAAGCGACGGAATAGGGTTTCCCCCCCTTCACGAAGCCGTCGCTCGTGATAAAGGAGAAAAATACGCAACCATCCTTTGTCGCCTGGATTCACAGAGAGCTAAGGGATTAAAGTTGATGACGAGAATCGGCGCCGACTCCTACTCCTCACTAGCAAACTACGGACATTTGTCAGTAATTTCTTCCCGAATTTCGGCATTTCCTGCTGAATTTCCCCCAACTTCCGCTCCAAAGATTCGATATGGAAGCGATCTGGAAAAATTAAGGCACAGAACTAGGGAGAATTCTCGTCGATTTTATTACGAAAATAGAAGTGGCGAAATTTTATTCTAATTTATTCAGCCATAGCTCAACCCTTTTGCTGCCTGTGACCATCCCTTTTGAACCAGTTGTATTTGGAATCCCCATCAACGTCCACCTTATCCTGGAGTATGCGGCCTTTTTTTTAGGATTTAGGTATTACTTGTTCCTAAGGAAAAAGAGGGAAGATCCGATTACTTCTTCCAACCGCCTATCCATTATCCTAGGGGCCATTATAGGCGCTTTTTTAGGATCACGCTTGATGGCAATAATGGAGAATCCTGCCTGGATAAGTGGTGAAATGGACTGGATAGAAGCGCTTCAGGCCAAGACCATTATGGGGGGACTATTTGGAGGCTTGATTGGGGTCGAGCTGGCCAAAAAGATCATCGGAGAGCGCCAGTCATCGGGAGATCTATTTACGTTTCCCTTGATATTGGGGATTTTTATTGGGAGGATCGGTTGCTTTTTGACGGGGATCAATGAGTTTACCTATGGCACTGAAACGGACTTTTTCATGGGGATGGATCTCGGGGATGGTTTGATGCGGCATCCCATTGCCTTGTACGAAATGCTCTTTTTGGCTTGCTTATTCATTACCTTGAAAGTGATAGCAAGAAGAAACCAGCAACTCCCATCGGGCCTGATATTCAAGCTGTTTATGCTCTCCTACTTTGGTTTCCGATTTTTGATGGAATTCCTGAAACCCAACGTGTTTTTCATCTGGGGACTTAGCAGCATACAATGGCTTTGCCTAGCTTGTTGGGGCTATTACCTGATCATTTTTAGTAAACAAATCACCCGTGCCAACTAGAAAATACACCTACTACGACTACACCGTAAGCCTTTGCCCGACTTGTTTGAAAAGGATCGACGCAAAAATCGTTTTCCAGGATGGGCAGGTTTTTATGCTCAAAACATGTCCCGAACATGGACAGTATAGGGTCCTGCTTGCAGACGACATTGATTATTACAAAAACATTCGGAACTACAACAAGCCTTCCGAGACGCCTCTGCGGTTTAACAAGAAGACCCACTACGGCTGTCCTTATGATTGTGGGCTATGTACCGACCATGAGCAGCACTCTTGCTTGACCATCATTGAGGTGACCGATCGCTGTAATTTGACCTGCCCTACCTGCTACGCGGGATCTTCTCCCACCTATGGAAGGCATCGGACTTTAGCGGAGGTAAAAAAGATGCTGGATGTCATCGTGGAAAATGAAGGAGAGCCAGACGTGGTGCAAATCAGTGGGGGTGAACCTACACTCCACCCTCAGTTTTTTGAGATCCTGGACTATGCGAAATCTCTACCGATCAAGCACCTGATGCTGAATACCAACGGGATTCGCATAGCTAAAGAGGGAGAGTTTGCAGAGCGACTCCGAGGCTATATGCCTGATTTTGAGATATACCTTCAGTTTGACTCATTCGAAGATCAGGTTCTCCAGTCAATTCGAGGGGCCAACCTGTCACAGATAAGGAAGCAGGCACTAGATCACCTAAATGCACTCAACTTATCCACTACCCTGGTGGTCACCTTACAAAAAGGTCTAAATGATGGAGAAATTGGAAAAATCATTGATTATGCCTTGCGTCAACGCTGCGTACGGGGAGTGACCTTTCAGCCAACTCAAGTAGCGGGCCGTACGGACAACTTCAATCCTCTAACGGACCGCTTAACCCTCACGGAAGTACGGAGGAAGATACTGGAGCAAAGCTCTATTTTTCAGGCAGACGACATCATTCCGGTCCCATGCAATCCCGATGCCTTGGCCATGGGTTATGCCCTGAAGTTAGATGGGGCCGTCATGCCATTGACCCGCTATGTGAATCCCGCAGATCTGTTAAACAGCAGCAAGAACACCATTGTGTATGAGCAGGATGAAGCCCTTAAGGAAAAAATGCTGAACATTTTTACCACGGGAATCTCCTCTGATCAAGCTTCTGCTCAAATGCACTCTTTGCTGTGTTGCCTGCCTAGGATTGCCGCCCCTGAATTGGGATACCAAAACCTATTTCGTATCATCATCATGGAGTTCATGGACGCCTACAGCTTCGATGTACGCTCGGTGAAAAAGTCCTGTGTACACATTGTCAGCAAAGACTATCGAGTGATTCCCTTTGAGACCATGAACCTGCTATACCGAGATGAGAAGTTTGAACGCTTAAAAGAACTACAACATGGCTAATGTATTCCTTCTCATGAGCGGAAATGAAAACCTAGGGTTATTCGTCTTGGGCTTTCTGCTGGTGGCATATAGTCCAGCGATCATCATGGCCATCATTGGGTTCGTCAAACTCAAAAAGAACCCCAAAACCGCGAAAATACTCTTCATCATAGCGGGAGTATACGTGATCGTTGGGTTAGGAATCTGTGGAGCAATGATTCGATGAGAAGGGCTTCTTTGGCTTTACCAGACAGTCTCTTAGAGTTTAGAGTTTGTCCTCTAACACTCCTAACTCCTCCTTCACCTCGCCCAATTGCCGCTCTAAGCGCTCGATGTGGGTGCTTTCCACTTGGATCAGGGCGTCAAATTCTTGAAAGTTTCCGTCGATTTTGTTTCGGATATGGGAGACGTAGGATTTGAGTTTGTGGTCTAGCTCTTCTTGGAGCAAACGGCGGCCTTTTTCGATTTCTTTGCTGAAACCGTTGATGATTTTACCTCGTTTCATGGCCACCGTGCCACCGGCCACGGCTAGACCTAAGGCCGAAAGTACCCCTCCCGTAATGTCGAGAAGTGGTACATGGCTAGCTGCGGTCAAAACAGCACCAATCACGGCGATGCCCCCACCTGCGGCTACGTTGGGAGAAAGGCGCGAGGTTTCGGGCACGACTTCGGCACCCAAGAAGTTTTCTGTTTGGGACACAAAGTCATCAAATCCGTCCCGCAGGTCATGGATCACGGTGCGTCGACGTTCTGAGATTTCTCCAAAGACATCTTCTTTCTCACCTAGCGCGGTCTGGCTATTTTTGATCTTAAGGTCAATGATGCGCACCATTTGAGAGATGGAGTCGGCTACTTCCTCAACTCCTTCACCTAAGCGGCGGTTGATCTGCTGTTCCATCTCTGCCTTTAGGTCGGCAGTGATGTTCTTGAGCCATTTTTGAGGGGAGTCTTTGCGACGGAAAATGGAGCCAAATAGCTTGCTGATCATGGACCCTACTCCTAATCCATCTTTGAGCTCATTTTCAGCCTTGAGGGTGATGTTGTCATAATCGGTGAGCAGACTCTGGATCAAAGAGTCGATTTGTTTTTCGGAGCGCTTCTGCTGTTGATCTTGAATTTCTAGAATTTCGGTTCGGAATTGGCGATCAGTTTTAAGCTGCTCCCGCATCTTACTCACGTTATGATTGATGCGCCCGTGGAGGTTGCGGCTGGTGTCGATGCTGGACTGAAGTTTAAGGCGGTAAGCGTTGCGGCTGGTGATGTTGACTTGGATAAATTCATTGAGCGGCCCAAACCCTGAGGTCTCGTGCTGGCCTTGAAGTTCCCTCTTGGCAGACACCGAAAATACCTTGGGCTCTGCAATGCCCTTTTTCTGGGCAAAATTAACCACACCCTGATAATTCACAGCCAAATCATCGGCTTCCATCAAGTCAGATTGCTGAAGCACAAAAATTACTTTCTTCTGCCAGTCCTCTCGAATAAACTCGAGGAAATCCCAAGCAGATTGGCGATAGGGATTTTTGGCTTCAAACACGAAGACCACTAAGTCCGAACGAGGAATAAATCCCTCCGTGATTTCTTGGTGCTTTTCCTCTATGGTATTGGTTCCTGGCGTATCTACTACCGAAATGTGTTTAAGAATTTCTGCTGGCTGAACGATTTTTTTCAAATAGGGATTGACCTCAATCTCTTTTGCTTCTTCTCCATAAATGACTTGCTGTACGGTGTCGGTACAAGGGTCAGGAGCTACTTTGACGACTTCTCGACCACTGGCTAATAGGGCATTGATGAAAGAGCTTTTTCCAGTCTTTACCTCTCCGACAATGACAAATAGGAAGGGCTCATTGACGGTATTGCGCAGTTCGCTAACAATTTTGGCTAGATCTCGGTCATGAGAAGCTTCGGCCATCTCTTGGAGGGTAGCTACTACCTCTTGCAATCGAAGGCGAATAGGTTGAAGGTCGGTATCTAATATGTGATTGGGATTCATGAAAAGTCGTTCCGCGATGAAGGCGCCCTGCAGGTCAAAATCTAAGTCCAGACCCTCTGAGCAGAGAATATCTATTCAAATAATAAGCGTAACTTAGGCATTGTTTAGAAGAGGCGGAAATAAATGGGTCACCTAGAAGTGCCCTTCGCTTGTTTCATCACCTTAAATACCACTCTATCTTATTCCTACTAGATGAAGTTGCTGCATACCGCTGATTGGCATTTAGGAAAGCGATTGGAACAATTTTCCCGCTTGGAAGAACAACGCCTGGTGATGAATGAGATCTGTGAAATCGCTGAGCGAGAAGATCCAGATGCCGTGCTGATCGCCGGGGATTTGTATGATCAAATCAATCCTTCGGTAGAAGCAACCGAACTGCTGTATCAAACCTTGCATCGGCTGGCAGGTGGTGGGCGCAGGGCGGTGATTGGCATCGCCGGTAACCATGACTCTCCGGACCGGATCGAAGCACCTGATCCCTTGGCCCGTGCTTGTGGGATCGTATTACTGGGGTATCCCAACAGTGAACTAAGCCCCTTTGAGGTCAAAAATGGTTTACAGGTAGTCCGCAGTGCTCCAGGCTTCTTAGAACTGAAATTGCCCAGACAGGAACAGCCTCTTCGCCTCTTGCTTACCCCTTATGCCAATGAAGTGAGGTTGCGCCGATTTTTGGGAGAAAAAGACCCGGAAGCGACTTTAAGGGAAATTCTTAGCAAGCATTGGAAAGAGTTGGTAGATGAGTATTGTGATGACCAAGGGGTAAATGTCCTGATGACTCATCTCTTTGTCACCCCAGCCAACCGCGCCGACGAATTAGCCGAACTCGAGGATGAGGAGGAAAAATCCTTGGCCAGCCTCGGTGGAGCCCAGCAGGTGTTTACCAGCGATTTGCCAACTGGGATTCAATATGCAGCCCTGGGCCACATCCACTCATACCTGCCAATTCAGCAAGAACCTTATCCAGTGGTGTATAGCAGTTCTCCACTGGTTTATTCACTGGGGGATAAGCAAAGCCAAAAGCAGGTGGTGCTGGTAGAGCTAGAAGCAGGGAAACCAGCAGTAATCCAGCGAATTCCCCTTAAGCAGGGGAAATCGGTCTGTCGCATGCGCTTCGATTCAGTAGCGACCGCTCTAAGTTGGCTGCATGAGAATCCCACTTGTTTGGTGGAGCTCATCATTCAGGTTGATGAGCATCTCAATGCCGCTGATCGAAAGCGTTTGTTTGACGCCCATGTGGGCATTCTCAAGATCATCCCTGAGTTCAACAACCCAGACCAACTGCGCTTTACGAGTGGAAAGCAGGTAGACCTTGATCAGAATATCCATAGCCTTTTTGAAGAATATTTTCAGCATAGAAAGGGAACTCCCATGAATGAGGAGCTGCGGGGTTTATTTCAGGAGATATTGAATGAGGATTGATGGCTGAGCTAAGAGCTGGGTCTTCGCTCAGCCTAAAAGGTTCATTTCTCGCCTCTCGCCTCTCACTTTCCGCCTCTCACAGCGTAGCGATCCCGCTTCCCACCTCCCATCTGACATGACATTCTGTCAAGGTCCTGACAGAATGAACCGCGAAAATGGCAAATATACCGCCACAACTATGGGTGGCACATTTTTCGATTCTGCCCAAGCCTGAACCGACGAAATCGGTTTCTTGATTGATTTATTCAACCGAACAACCAATCTATTCTAAACGGACTCAAATATGTCACTGAACATCAAACCATTGGCTGACCGCGTGCTAGTAGAGCCCGCACCAGCTGAAGAAAAGACTGCTTCTGGGATCATTATCCCTGATACTGCTAAAGAAAAGCCTCAGCGCGGTACCGTTGTGGCGGTAGGCCCTGGCAAAAAAGATGAGCCTACTACCGTTAAAGCTGGCGATACCGTACTGTATGGCAAGTACTCTGGCACTGAGATCAACGTAGAAGGAACCGACTACTTGATCATGCGCGAGTCTGACATTTTGGCCATCGTCTAAGTTTGGTCGTTCATCTACTCTTTTTTTAGAATTAACTCACAAATACTTTCCATTATACTATGGCAAAGCACATCGAATTTAACGTAAGTGCCCGCGATAAACTCAAGCGTGGCGTTGACGCCCTGGCCAACGCTGTAAAAGTTACCCTAGGTCCTAAAGGCCGCAACGTGGTAATCGACAAGAAATTTGGCGCTCCTGCCATGACCAAGGACGGGGTAACCGTAGCCAAGGAAATCGAATTGGCAGATCCCATCGAAAACATGGGCGCTCAGATGGTCAAAGAAGTAGCTTCTAAGACCGCTGACAACGCTGGCGATGGTACCACTACTGCTACTGTACTCGCTCAAGGAATGATCCGCGAAGGATTGAAAAACGTGACCGCTGGTCACAATCCTATGGAGCTGAAGAAGGGCATCGACGAAGCCACCAAGGTGGTAGTTGAGCAGCTTCGCAAAATGAGCAAAGACATCTCTGATTCTAAAGAGATTGCTCAGGTAGCGACCATTTCTTCTAACAACGACGAAGAAATCGGTAAGTTCATTGCGGACGCAATGGACAAAGTAGGTAAGGACGGGGTCATCACAGTAGAAGAGGCCAAAGGTCTTGATACCTACCTAGAAGTCGTAGAAGGTATGCAGTTTGACCGCGGATACCTTTCTCCTTACTTCGTAACTGACACCGACAGCATGGTGACTGATCTGGAGAATCCCTTGATCCTCTTGCACGACAAGAAGATCTCTGCCATGAAGGATTTCTTGCCCATCTTGGAGCAAGCCATCCAAACTAGCCGTCCTCTCTTGATCATCGCTGAAGATGTAGAAGGCGAAGCCTTGGCTACGTTGGTGGTTAACAAGCTGCGCGGTGGATTGAAAGTGGCTGCGGTTAAAGCTCCTGGCTTCGGTGACCGTCGTAAGGCTATGTTGGAAGACATCGCCATCTTGACTGGAGGAACCGTAATCAGCGAAGAGCGTGGCTACAAGTTGGAAAACGCCACTTTGGACGAGTTGGGCAGTGCCAAGAAAATCACCATCGACAAGGACAATACTACCATTGTAGATGGCGCAGGTAATGCTGAATTGATCAAGGCTCGCGTAAGCCAGATCAAGACTCAAATCGAAAATACCACTTCTGACTACGACCGTGAGAAGCTCCAAGAGCGCTTGGCTAAGCTTTCTGGTGGGGTAGCCGTATTGTACGTAGGTGCAGCTACTGAAGTAGAAATGAAGGAAAAGAAGGATCGCGTAGACGACGCCTTGCACGCTACCAAAGCAGCGGTTGAAGAAGGAATCGTACCTGGTGGTGGAGTTGCCTTGGTCCGTGCGATTAGTGCCCTTGAGCCTGGCCGTGGTGGAATCAACGACAACCTACTCAAAGGTGAAGCTGGCGTAGGTGTGAGCATCGTACGTAAGGCTTTGGAAGATCCTTTGCGTCAGATCCTAGGCAACGCTGGATTGGAAGCTGGGGTAATCCTCAATGAGATCCGCAACAGCGAAGACATCGATTACGGTTTCAACGCCCGCAATGAGGTATACGAAAACTTCTTTGCTACCGGCATCATTGATCCTACCAAGGTTACTCGCTCCGCGCTTGAAAACGCTGCTTCTATCGCCAGCATGTTGCTGACCACTGAAGCAGTGATCACTGACGAGCCTGAAGACGAGCACGAAGCTCCTGCTGGCATGCCTGGTGGCATGGGTGGCATGGGCGGCATGATGTAAGACACCGCTTAACATCATTTTGTATAGCAGCCATCCCCGAAAGGGGATGGCTGTTTTTTTGGGTGGATTCATTAAAACTGAATAGGGAACAGGGAGGCAAAAAAACTTGTGGTAGATTTAAAGGGCAATGGTCATTCAATGGATAGAGCTAAAATTATAACCTGTAATACCTCCAACTATGAGCTCTCAAAAACCTGCTTATCTGAATCAGCACACTATCCTGCCTTTACATGTAAGATCAACTTTCCGTTATCCACCTAGTAAGGAATTGATGCCTTTGGGTACGCGCCTATTTCGCTTCATTACCCCAGGGCAAAATAAACCCTTAGGCCCCTACTGGGTCTCTGCCAATATTTTTCGTCAGATGGAAAGTCATTCAAGGAGAATGGGTATCTCGCCTAGCGAAGTCAGCAGAGCTTGGAGTGCCGTGAAGTATCAATGGAATATCGAAATGTCTACCGTAATCGAGGTGGTCTTGAAGCAAGCTTGTTATGGCTGGATTGGTCAGGCGAAGTACCAGCTTAAGGACTCTCAGAGAATTTCTAATGTGTTGTTGATGGGCAATAAGACCCAGATTTTTTTGCCAAATCTGGACAATAATCATGTGGACATCATTTCTAGACGTACCGTTTGATTTTTTACATTTCAACTGAAATGTTATATCCTCCTTTTATCAACATCGATTAGAAATACGCAGAGCAGCGCCGACGCGAGCTTAGCATCCGCAAAATCCTGGGGGCCAGGGTCTCCCAGCTGTTAACCCTGCTAGCGAAGGAGTTTACCCTGTTAATTGGACTCAGCTTTTTGATTACGGGCCCACTGGCTTGGTGGATGTTAAGCGATTGGCTTTCAGAATTTGCTTATCACCACAATTTGACGCCTTGGATCGTCATAGGCTCGGGATTGGTGGTGATGGGGTTGGCTTGGCTTACCGTCAGTTGGCAATCTTGGAAAGTAGCTAGGGTAAACCCGGCGGAGACTCTGCGTAATACCTGAGCTAACCTAGGCCTAAAAATAACCCCAACGCGGAAGTATCATGATTGGTCGGGGTGCGGGATACACCTAGGACAGTAGGGGGCTTCATTTGGGGTATGAAGCTTGAAAGGTTTACGGTGTTGGTAGTCAGTGTATTATGGTCTGAAAGAACATGTATTCAAAAGGTAAGAACATATGTTCCAAAGGAATCTGGGTGGATTTTTTTCTGTTGAGGTATGATGCTGCAATATTGGGCGGTCGCTGGAGAGCGGATTCTAGACCTTCCTATTTGAATCATTCAAAATTCATGGCCTACTCCATGTGAGGTGGGGTAGGGGAGGTATGTCTCGGAGAGAAACTCTTCTGGACTCGTCATTCCCAAACATCAACACCCCTAGTTATGAGCTCCTACCCTTTAACCAATCATCCGTACATGGACATCGATGTATTGACTCAAGTGGAGCATTACGTGACCGAGCACCTAAACGATCCCAACCTAGACGTTTCGGCCCTTTGTTTCACCCTTGGCTTATCTCGCACCACCTTACATACCAGAATCAAATCCCAAACGGGCATGTCTACGACCGAATATGTTCGCTTCCTGAGGCTGAGTCACGCTAAGGATTTGATAGAGAACACCCACTACTACATTTCTGAAATCGCCTACCAGACAGGTTTCCAAAACCATAACTACTTCTCGAAAAAGTTTCGGGAACTGTATGGAATTTCTCCCAAAGAATGGCGGGAACAGAGTAGCCAAATATAGCGCGCATACTTCGAACATACGTTCAAGTCTGACGAACATACGTCGCAGTTTTTTCTGCCGAAAAGCTGAATTATTGTAACCAAAGGGCCTGACTAAATAAGGGATTGAACGGGCCCTTTTCCCATACTTTAGATCTGTTACACTTAATTATCCCTAACCATGCAAGAATACTCTCCAGTCTTGTTTTCCTCAGGCGAATTCCAGGTGGAGCTATGTATAACCCCTGAGCAACTGGACGTAGCGCTCGCTGCTCGAGCTCGATTTTATGAGGCGGCAGATGACGTCAGAGTTTCGCCAGAGGGAGATCAATTTGATCGTCAGGCCAATGCTAAAGTATTTGTAGTAAAGCGGGAAGGGAAAATTCTAGGAACTATAAGAAACCTCATTCAAAGTTCCGAATCTAGTTGGCTTGAGTGCCAATTAAGCTACTACTTTCCAGAGGGCTTAGTTGCCCTAGGAAGCAGTAAAACTCCTTTTTTAGAAGTAAGCCGTCTAGCTGAAGATACGCGTTTAGACAGAAGAACCGCCTTATGTGTACAGGGAATGCTATTTCGGGCGCAGGTTATCTCCACCACAGCAGAAAGCGTAGTCTATTCTACCTCACTCATTCGGCCTCGCCACAGTCGATTTTACAAGAAATACATGCAGATGAGCCCTCAACTGTATGGAATAAAGATATATGATGTTGAAACTACTCTCGTAGTTGGGCATGCGCCTACCGAATGTACCTTTTCCTATTCCTTACCTGAAACCCTTGGCATCAACATGCATACCTGTATCGCACGCTACAAGGTACTTAAGCAACGTATACTCACCTCATCTAATCTTGGATTTCTTCCATAAACCAAATTTAGATATCTCACTTTCCTCAAAAAAACTCCCAATGCTCATCAAACCCACATTTGCAAACTCTTCAGTCCTGTTTTCCTCAGGTGAGTTCCAAGTGGAGCTATGCATAACCCCCGAGCAACTGGAAGCGGCACTGGCCGCGCGGGCTCGATTTTATGAGACTGTAGAAGACCTAAGCGTATCCCCTCATGGAGATGAGTTCGATTTTCAGGCAAATGCTAAAGTTTTTGTAGTCAAGAGGGAAAAAGAAATACTAGGTACTATTCGGAACATAGCCTATACCCCCTCTTATTACTGGGCAGACTGCCAAATAAGTAAATACTACCCAGAAGCCTTAAACTCAATAGGAGGTATCAAAACGCCCTTACTAGAGTCCAATCGCTTTGCCATCTCTTCTTACGTTAATCGAAAAACAGCCTTCAAAATACAGGGGATGTTATTCAGGGTGCAGAAGACTGGATTCGAAGTGGAGAAGGTCAAATACATGACCACACTTGTACGCCCACAACACATTGGATTTTACAAAAAGTACATGGGAATGCATGCGATAGCTGAAGCCAAGGAGTTACTAAATTCTATCCTAGTTCCTATTTCAGTTGCTCCCCCTGCCGAATGTACCTTTCCCTACTCCCTACCCGAAACCCTTGGCATCGACATGGATACTTGTGTCGCGCGCTACAAAGTACTCAAGCAACGCTTACGCGCCTCGTTTACTCCTAGGCTTCTTTCCTAAACCGGGGGATAGATATCTCATTTTTTCAAAAAAACTTCTTATGCTTCCCAACTCTACATTCGAAAACTCTTCAGTCCTGTTTTCTTCAGGTGAGTTCCAAGTGGAGCTATGCATAACCCCCGAGCAACTGGAAGCGGCACTGGCCGCGCGGGCTCGATTTTATGAGACTGTAGAAGACCTAAGCGTATCCCCTCATGGAGATGAGTTCGATTTTCAGGCAAATGCTAAAGTTTTTGTAGTCAAGAGGGAAAAAGAAATACTAGGTACTATTCGGAACATAGCCTACAATCAGGCATATGACTGGCGTTCTTGTGTAACTACTCACTACTGGCCCGAGGTTGTAAAGGTACTGGGAGGAGAAAGGATCCCTCTATTGGAATCTAGTCGATTTGCGATTCAGGTAGGCCTGAATAGGTATGAATCATTAAAAATTCAAGGTATGCTTTTTAGAGTGCATTCCCTTGCTTATGAAGTAGAATCACATGCATACTTCACAACCTTCGTCCGGCCAAAACATAGCAGGTTTTATGAAAAATTCATTGGAATGACAGCTGTTGCTGAGGATAAGGTCGTATTTGGCACTCTGACTAGGCCCTTAGCAGTTGTTCCCCCCGCCGAATGTACCTTTCCCTACTCCCTACCCGAAATCCTGGGCATCGACATGGATACCTGTATCGCACGCTATCAGGTACTCAAAGAGCGGCACTTGGCATCTTTTTCCGCTACCTAAACCTCCAATCCAATGAAGCCTATCATTCTCGTTACCGGAACCAGTTCGGGGATAGGAGCAGCCCTAGTCACCGCCGCTCAAAATGATTACACTGTATTGGGAACCTCTCGCCACCCGCGGCCACGTTCGGAAATCGGTTTCGCCGAATATCAACTAGATCTTTCCAGGCCAGAAGAGATCGAGACTTTTGCTAAAGAGCTATCCAAAGAATTACAAGGAGCCTCCTTGCATGCAATCATTCACAACGCTGGAGTTGCCATACCGGGTACAGTTCGGAGCACATCGGTGGACGTCTTTGCCTATCAGATGCAGGTCAATGTTCTAGGAGTATACCAACTTACACAGCTTCTATTACCCCATGTCGCTCGAAGTAAAGGCAGAATTCTGAACATTGGCTCAATCTCTGCGCGGTTTACAGCTCCTTTTCAGGGGATGTATAGCGCCTCCAAGTCTTCGCTGAGTTGCCTCACCAAAGCGTGGCGAATCGAACTCGCGCCTCTAGGCATACAGGTAAGTCAACTGGACTTTGGCAATGTACAAACAGGCATTATCAGCCGTGCGCTGGATGCAATGGATGAGGCTATGCGACACCTGCCGTACTTTGCTCCCTTACTACCTGATGTAAAGCGAAATGCCCTCAAGCGAGAATCTCAAGCCATGCTTCCTGCTCAGGCGGTAGACCACATACTGGATATACTCGCTCGGCCCAGCTTGAAAGCCCGCTACTTACTCGGAAAGGATGCCAGACAAATCGCCTTACTGAGCAAACTACCCTACCCTTGGTTTGAGGCACTCATCCAGCGAAAAATGGGGATTCGTAATAAGGTTTCCTCCGTATCAACCTCCCTATTTCCTCAACGCACTCAATCATGAATCCCTTTTCCTACAAACCCAGTCCTCATCAAGTACTGTTTGACTCCCGGGGCTACACGGTCGAACTATGCTTTACCCCTGAGAGCCTACAAGCTGCCCAGCGATTACGGTATGAAAGTTATCTACTTATGGGTATGATTGCTTCCAATTCGGAGAAACATTTCAAAGGCGAGTTTGATGAACAGCCCAATGCTTATACCCTGCTCATAAGCCGCGCCAGGAAGCCAGTAGGTGCCATTGGTCATTCGCTATTTGATGAACAGCAAGGATGGCAGCAAACCTATCTCAGGAAATACCACGGTGCTCTCCTTGAGTCATTTTTTAGAGAGGGAGAATCTCTTATAGAGGTGGGCCGTCTTGCTGTGGTAAGTGGGCTTTCCAGACAAAATAGATTGGAAACGCTGGGGATTTCGTATCGAGCTCAAATGGTAAGTCAAGCATTTTGGATGCCTACCAGGGTCTTGGTACACATGAAAAAAATCATACTTCCCTATATGAACGCATAATGAGCTTTAGTCGATTGGCGGTGGCTCCCTATGCCATGTATCAAAATGCTCACATTCTCCATGCCTATCCCCTACATCCCTGCCGCCTAAAATGGAGTGACTGGGAGTATCTGGATGTCGTCCCAGAGGATGCACTTGCTAGATATCGAGCCCTCATTACCGCCCATTTCTCTTCTCATTCAACCCTTTCTCCAACCATATGTATCTCCTAAACTTTATCGTATTCCTTTTGCTCGCCTTCAACTTTGGTAGCTTCATATGGGCTGCCTTGCGCTTCTTTCGATTTGAAGCTTCTGAAGGCATCCCGCCCCTTACGAAGGGGTTGGCATATCTTATCCTTCCTTGCAAAGCGTGTTTACTCACGACGGTGTGGCTCACAGATATATCCTTGCTGACCTTTGGGGCGAGCCTATTGATGTTACTAGGGTCCGCTGCCCTGTTTTGGCGCACGCTACGTATCCATGGTAAACGTGCACTGACAGCAGCGTATGCTAGCGACCAACCCGAGCATCTGGTACAGCAAGGCCCTTACCGTTGGATTCGCCACCCTTTTTACACCGCTTATCTGTTAAGCTATTTGGGCGGATGGACCGCCGTACCCTTTTGGTGGGCCTTGCCAGCGGTAATCATCCCTTATGCGATTTACCATCATGCTTCCCGCTTTGAGGAGGGGAAATTCGCGCGAAGTGATCTTCAGGACCAGTATGCGGCCTACCGCAAGCGCGCTGGACGTTTTTTGCCTAGGCTGATCTAAGGGAGAGGTTTATCCTCTCGAACATATGTTCTAATAATTGCAGCTCCTATTCTTTCGCTAGAGCGGGGGCTTTTATATATTGAAGGCACTGCTTAGCTCTCATTTTTATGTCATGAAGCGCATGTTCCCCCACTTAGTTGATAGGTATCTCTTCGCGAAATATATTGCTTTTCTTTCTTTCTTCTTATTATTCTGTTGTGAGATAATAGCTCAATCGTATATCCAGGAACGTCGTAGGGAAGCAAATGATTGTGAATTGCCTTTCAATGTTCGTTGTGAGTCACTCAATTGGCTATCAGAGTTTCATCGAATAGTATCAAGTAAGGATAGCAGCCTATTCTATGCGCAATTATATTATGAGGAAGCAAGTTCAGGAAGTGACAACTTCCATAAAGTCAGTGCATTATTGCGATTAGGGGAAGTTTTACGTGCCATTCAGGAACCAAAAGAGGCCCTGACTAAGTATCATTTGGCTAAGAATCAAAATCGTTTGGAACCTTCGGATGACCGGGAGTTTGAAATTTTGCATGGGATAGGCAAGTGTTGGTCTATGTTAGGTAATACAGATTCGGCACGGACCTACCATATGATGGCGCTGAAGTTAAGTGAAGAATTAGATCAGGCGTATTACCGAATTGTTGGTTACAACTCATTGGCTACTAATTCATTCAATTACATGCCAAAGGAAGATAGTCTAAACTTTTTAGACATCGCCCATCGAGCCCTCGCTATAGACCCTGGAGGCGATGACATGGCTCTACTCATGCTGGTCAGGGTTGCCCTAAGGGTAACTAGGTATTACTACTTTCGTCATCGAGATGCCTTGATTGAATTGTATGCTCTGCGTGCCCTGAACTATTTGGAACAAGTTAAGCATATAAGGTATGGCTATGTCAGGATAGACAATTATCAGGCGTTAGCCTTTCATTTTGAGATGCTTGGGCTAGATGAGTATGCTAAAAAATGCTACAAGAGGGTAGTCGAATTTACGCCTGAATATGCAGAATATGAATATAAGGCAGGGGCCTTATATGACCTAGGGCGCATGTATGGAAATGACTCACCAACCGCTCTAAAGTTATATAATTGGTCTAGGGCTCTTTCCGACTCCATAGGAGATAGACGTCACTATGTTCTAGCCCTCAACAATATTGGGACACTATACAGGGCTGAAGGTAACCAAGAAAAAGCCCTGGCACTGTATAACGAGGCAGACTCTATCATACGTCAATGTTTAGAAGATGGCTGTATCCAAGTCGGAGGGAGAGGAGTTAGGACTTTTAGGTCGCCAGCCTACAATGCAGCGCTAATTTACCTGAACCTTGAGAAATATGAGCTTGCTAGAGCAAATTTCTTTTGGGCTTGGTATGCGGCACGCAGGTGGGGAAAACCCCTAGACAGAGCAATAGCCCTTTCAAAAATTGCTTTCTTCTACGAAAAACTGGGGAATTTAGACAGTGCATCCTACTACTATATGCTACAAACGGAGGCCATAGACTCTATGCCTTCTATACAAAAGCAAATGGGGATGGTATTAGCATTACATGAAAACCAAGCCTTTTTTCAATTGCGAAATAATAATCCGGAATATGTGCTGAAGATCTATTATCCTGTATTTCTGAAATTTGGTGAGCGGGGAAAGAGGTATGATAAAATTGGCTTAAGAGGTGCATCTATCATGCATAAGACCTTTAAATTACTAAATCGACATAGAGAGTCTTTGGAAATGCTTGAACTGTACCATGATATCCAAGATAGCTTAATGAGAGAGGAAAATCAGGTTGCAACTCTTCGCTTTGATCTGAAACAAAAAACTCTCCAAGACAGCCTGGCAAATGTCCAACAGCAAGCAGCCACCAAACTCGAGTATCAGCAACAGCTTTCCCAGCGCAACTATTTGCTATTTGGAGGTCTTAGTCTTTCCTTATTAGCTATTCTCTACATCCGCAATCGTCAAAAATTAAGGCGTCAACAAATTGAAGCCGAAGCCCATCGCCTCGCCGAACTCGACGCGGTCAAGTCCCGTCTTTACACTAATATCACCCATGAGTTCCGGACTCCATTGACTGTCATCCAGGGGATGAATGAAAAAGTCGCCGAGCAGCCTGAAAGATTCTTAGGCAGCGGTGTTCGCCTAATCCGACGAAATACTCGCCGGCTATTATATCTTGTCAATCAGCTCTTAGACCTTTCGAAACTCGAGTCAGGACACCTACAACTCCACTCCCAACCGGTCGATATTGGCCCTTTTTTAGCCTATCTTGTTGAATCCTTTCAATCCTACGCAGAAACCCAACAGATTGAGCTTCAGTACCTTTCTGCCTTAGAGGACCTCATAGTCGAACTAGATCCCGATCGACTGACCGATATCACTTCAAACCTTATTAGCAATGCCATTAAATTCACCCCTGTAGGAGGGCAGATCCAGGTAGAAACCCTTCGGGAAGGCTCACAACTACTTCTCAGGGTAACTGATACCGGTCAAGGTATCGCTGAAGAAGAATTGCCCTACGTTTTTGATCGCTTCTATCAGGCTGATAGCTCAGACACCCGAGTAGGTGAAGGTACCGGTGTCGGACTAGCCCTCACTCAAGAACTCGTACTTCTCATGGGGGGCAAGATCGCCGTAGATAGCCAGCTAGGTAAGGGTAGCGTCTTCACGGTTCTGTTACCCTTGAACCTCATGAGGGATGCTACCGCTGTAACAGCCCTAACTTCTCAACTGCCCCTAATTGAACCAGCTGAAATCATTGAGAGTCATCTTATCACGGAAGAGGATGCCCCTCATATCCTTATCGTTGAAGACAATGCTGATGTCGCCCAATATCTTCACAGCTGCTTAGAGGGGGACTATCAGGTAACATGGGCAAGAGATGGACAGCAAGGGATCGATCAAACCCTTGATCTGGTGCCTGATTTGGTGATCAGTGATGTCATGATGCCTCGCAAGGACGGGTTCGAGCTGTGCTATGCCCTAAAACATGATTCACGAACTAGCCATATTCCGGTGATTCTTCTCACCGCCAAAGCCGATACGGACTCTAAGCTAACAGGGCTTCGGCAAGGTGCAGATGCCTACCTTACCAAACCCTTTGATGAAACCGAGTTGCGCCTCCGTATTGAAAACCTCTTGGCCTTTCGCCGGAACCTACAAGCTTACTTTAGAGGGGATGAGCTCAAAGATCATCTTCCTATTGAGCTAGAGCAAGAAGATGCCTTCATCACTCAATTCCGACATGTAGTTTTGACCAACTTGGATGCCCCTAAACTGGATGTCAAAACCATGATCAAGGCCCTCAATATGTCTCGTACTCCTCTTCATAACAAAATAAAGGCGCTCACTGGAATGAGCACCACCGCCTTTATCCGTCATATCAAGCTGCAAAAAGCATCAGAGCTACTACTAGCCCATGAGTACAATGTCTCAGAAGTGGCATATGCTACTGGTTTTCCGAGCCTAAACTATTTTTCTAAGAAGTTTAAAGAGTTGTATGGGTTATCGCCGAGCGAGTGGAGACAAAGAAAATAGGCGAAGTTATAATTGAACATTTGTCGCAATCATTATTGCCAATAAGTCTTAC
This sequence comes from uncultured Bacteroidia bacterium, assembly GCA_964521065.1. Classification (GTDB taxonomy): domain Bacteria; phylum Bacteroidota; class Bacteroidia; order J057; family J057; genus CAYVAP01. The sequence continues at coordinate 21,205 of CAZFPQ010000114.1, forward strand.
TATTGCCATGGATAGTTGGTATGAGAAAACCCATTGACCTCATTATCAACTTTCCCCCTGTCAATCCTCTGTTACTGGTGGTAGTCGGCATTTAGCAATACTTGTCATGGCTACCCCTTCCATATGAGTTATTTATGTAGCCAAAAACTTGTCATGAAGTGATTTTTGTTACAACCCGTCAAAGGACGGGTACTTTAGATATAGGTTGTTGTTCCCAGTTGGTACATCCCATTACCTAATCCTTAGCAGATATGTTTTTGAGGAGGCTTGGACCAGAAATGGATGTGGTCAAAGGAGCTACCTAAAACTCGACTCGAAGGGGAAGTGGTTATTCTCGCTGGTATCCTAATCGATATTCCTAAACTAACAACTCCATATCATGTACCGTTACCTTCATATTTTACTGGTATTCCTTCCGCTTGGAATCTTTGCCCAGTGGACTCCTTCTGTGAACAATATTATTCAACGAAATTACCGGGTATGGTCTATCAAGATCGCGCCTGACCGCTCGGCTTGGGCATTGGCACGGATTGATGGTCAGCCAGCTAACAATACGCCTCAAGTTTATCGGTCGACTAATGAATGGCAAAGCTGGTCTGTGAGACCAGTATCTCCTGCTTTTTCTGAAAGGGCATGGGACATTTCTCCTCTCAATAACCTTTATGTCTACGTAGCAGCAGGAAATACGGGTTTGCTTCGTACCATTGATGGAGGCTTGAGCTGGGAATCCGTGAGTTCTTTCCCATATTTTGCTGGATATGTGCATTTTTTTTCAGGTGCAGAGGGAGTAGTGTTTGGTTCCGACACTACAGGAAGGAATAGCTTGGGCATTAGTTGTACCGCAGACAGTGGACGAACCTGGACCCATCTGGGATACAACATGGGAACTCCACTTGGGACCAGTATGCCGGACACTTTTTCCGTTCCAGCCTCTCAGTATTCTAGCAGTTCCAATTATTCTGGGTAGTGCTATATCTTCAATGCTGCCTTCTCTCGATTGTACGCACAAATG
>CAZFPQ010000115.1:0-22210 GCA_964521065.1 uncultured Bacteroidia bacterium
GTCTAAAACCTTGAAGTTGAATAATTAAAAATAAGCGTTTCCAGGACCTCAGGAGAGGTCTCTATTTACCTCAAAATGGCCAAAGTCCAGCTTAGAGACTGTTTGGGTTTTGGTATTTCGAGCCGAAATGTAGGATTTTTGGGTTCTGACAAGCAGATTTTTGGAGGAAAATCGGTGCAGTCAAACTCCTAATTGGGGCCCTTAATCCCAAGTACTCATGGCAAGACAAGTTTAGGCCGTAAACCCAACATCCAAACAGTCTCTAAAAGGGGAATGAAATCATTCGAAAATCAGACACTCTTGATAGGTGAGAGGGTGAGGCTACTCATCATAGGTAAACTTCACGTTAATCGCGATATCGGGATGCAGGCTACGAGTCACAGGGCAATTCAGGGCAATATTTTCCAACAAGCTCTTCTCGGTCTCGCTGAGTCCATGGCCTACAAACTTAAGTTCTACTTTGAGGGCCGCTATTCGTCGAGGACCATTACCCATTATTTTCTCTACCGTCCCACTGAGTTCGCCCATGTTCAAATCTCTCGCTTCAGCACCAATCCCCATCATAGTCAACATGCAGGAAACAGTAGCTGCCGCCACCATGTCCGTAGGTGAAATGGACTCTCCTTTACCATGATTGTCCGTAGGAGCATCAGTAAAAAATTGTTGCCCAGATTTGAGATGGGTCACTTGGGTGCGCAGGTTGCCTTGATACTGAATTAAAGCGGTATTACTCATCTATCTTGGGTAGAATCTATGTTGCAAATAGCTGATCAATATCTTTGAAAGCCTTGAATTCTAGGGCATTGCCACAAGGATCAAAGAAAAACATGGTTGCCTGCTCGCCTGGTTGCCCAGCAAAACGGATGTATGGCTCAATTAGGAACTCAATCCCATGCGCTTGAAGTGCCTGGGCCAGGGATTCCCATTCCCTCCATTCTAATACTACCCCATAATGTGGGATAGGAACAGCATGTCCATCAACCGGATTAAAATGCGGCTCTTCGCTCTCCGATTTTGGTTTGTAGTGGATGACCAGTTGGTGGCCGTAGAAATCAAAGTCAACCCAATGTTCATCACTTCGTCCCTCTTTACAACCTAATACCTGGCCATAAAATGCCCTTGCTTTAGCTAAGTCATCGACTGGAATTGCGAGGTGAAAAGGTTGTAAAGCCATAGCTCTGTTTTTAAGGCGCTCAAATATACGCAATGCCGCCTGGATTCAAAGATCTTAGCCATGACCTAGCCTCAGAATCCTCCTTCTTGGCCTCTTCTTATAAGCCCAGGACATTGACATAATTTTTATATATTACTTTATACATTCGATTGAAAAATCAGGACTCATTTATCAGCAGCCATATGTGGCGGCAGTTATCAAGAATCAAACACAATTACATTCATGGGAGACCTCAACGTAAAGTCCGTACGGACCAAAGCCGAGCAGCAGCAATTCATGAGATTTTTGATCAAAGATATTCATGCCTTAGAACGCATGCTGCAAGAGGACTGGTTTGAAAAAGATCCTTTACGCATTGGGGCAGAACAGGAAATATGCCTGGTAGATCGGTATTTTAAACCCATCCACATCAACCTGCAGGCTCTCAAGGCCATCGGGAATGATATGTTTACGTCTGAGTTGGCAAACTTCAATCTTGAAGCTAACCTAGCTCCTCAGCCATTTTCCGGAAAGAGCCTTTCTATCATGCATCAGGATTTAAGCAATACGCTTAACGATGCTCATCAGAAAGTGGAGCGCTTAGGCGCCACACTCCTTCTGGCTGGCATCCTACCGACTATCAGGAAATTTGATGTAGAGATAGCCAATATTACGCCTTTAGACCGCTATCGGGCTTTGATGGATGGACTCAAAAACCTTCGAGGAGAAGCCTTTGAGTTGCGTATTTCTGGAATCGACGAGTTAAACCTGCGCCAAGATACGGCCATGTTGGAAGCTTGTAACACCAGCTTTCAGGTACATCTTCAAGTAAGGCCAGAAGAGTTTGTACAAAAGTACAACTTCGCTCAGGCTTTAGCGGGGCCTGTCATGGCCATTTCTGTCAACTCTCCTATGCTCTTTGGACGGCGCTTATGGCACGAAACACGCATTGCCCTTTTTCAGCAGTCTATCGACATACGCACCCTTACAGACCACTTTCGGGATCGAAGTCCCCGCGTAACCTTTGGCAACGACTGGCTGCGTAAATCCGTCATGGATATTTATCGAGAAGATGTGGCCCGCTTTCAAATCTTGTTGTCTACCGACGTGGATGAAGACGTATTTGCCAAACTAGATCAAGGAATCGCTCCAAAGCTACGAGCCCTCAATATCCATAATTCTACCGTTTATCGTTGGAATCGGCCCTGCTATGGGATATCCCCCAATGGGCAACCTCATCTACGAATTGAAAATCGCATTTTCCCTTCAGGCCCAAGTATCCCAGATGCAATGGCCAATGCCGCTTTTTGGCTTGGTCTCATGAATGGGATGGAAGATGTGTATCCAGATATCACCCAACGCATGGATTTTGATCAGGCCAAGGCAAACTTCTTTGCCGCAGCGCGCTTTGGTCTTGACACCCAATTTAGTTGGATTGACGGCCGTAAGACGTCTCCCCAGAATCTCATTTTGGAAGAGCTTTTACCCGTTGCACAACAGGGTTTGGAAAAAGCATCCATCGATTCAGAGGACATAAATACCTATCTGAGCATTATCAAAGCTAGGGCAGAAAGTGGACGTACAGGCTCTCAATGGATGCTAGATTCTTTTTCTGCCATAGCAAAGCAAGGTGTACCACGGGATGAAGTAGTCTCTGTCATCACCGCTTCGATTTATGAACACCAGCACCTTGCCAAGCCAGTCCATGAGTGGGACTTGGCTTCGGTGGAACGTACCGACTACGAGCCAAGCAGTATGTTGGTAGAGGAGTTCATGAACACTGACCTCATTACGGTCAAAGAAGACGACATCTTGGATTTACCAGCCAGCTTAATGGACTGGCGCTACATTCGCCATGTAGCTGTGGAAGACAACAAGGATCGCCTAGTCGGCATCATTACAGCACGCATGCTGATGAGGTACTTCGCTAAGCGGCACAACCTTCCTAACAGTGGTGATTTGCCTGAAGTTAAAGAAATCATGCGCAAAAACCCTGCAACCATCGCCCCTCATGACAGCATTATTTCAGCACTAGAACTCATGCAAGAAAAAGGGGTGGGCTGCCTCCCTGTATGTAACAATGGCCGCCTGGTAGGCATCATTACTGAAGCCGAATTTTTGAATATCACAAGCAACTTGATCAAGCGCCTTGCCCGTAAGCGGAGCATGGAACGCGGTGCTCCAGTCGTAGAATCCGAGGAAGACCTGAAAGTATAAACGTTGGGACAAAAGAGACAAGGGCCTATGGCAGAGATTGATTCCCAAAAGCTCCCTATTCCTCCTCTACCTCCAATAATAGTCCTTCCATATATCGAGTTATCCCACGCAACTGGTCATCCCCCATGGCCTTCAAGGCCCTTCTACCCACCATCTCTAAGCCTTTGCGAGCAGCTTGCACCCCCATTTGAACTGCTTTGACCTGAAAACTAGAGACCCTTGCAGCACGGAGGGAATCTAGAAATAAGTATTTAAGTCCCTCCTCGGTCATCTGAATAATCACCTCGGTTAGCTCTTCAACATGCTCACGCGCATCGTCAGCATTGTCTATCAGTGCAACCAAGTTCAGGGTGCGCTGCTTGGTTGCTTCGCTAAGGGGAAAGGCGACATGAAATACAGAATTGGACATGATTGAGGCGTAAGGTTTGATATATGGTTAGATAGAGGTGTATCGGCTAGCCTATGGAACACTCAAAAAATAAGGTATGCCTTTTTGCTTGGCCTTTTGCCCCATGTCTTCGTCAGAAAAAGCCTCCCATAGCTCACTATGGCCGGATTTCCTTCCTTGATCTGGAACAAAATTCTTACGCAAAAGCGACATGTTATTTTTTTCGTATTCCTAATAGCAATGGATACAGGAAGTAAGGGAGTAGTAGGCCATCATCTTATCATTTTGAGCCCAAATATCCGATTCTTTCACTCACCTATTTAGCCAAGATGTATCCCTTCCTCCCTTGACAAACATATTACAAAAAATCGCGGGCTTCCTTCCGAAGAAAGAAGCCCGCGCCAAACCTAGACAAATGATTCCTGTTTACTCACCGCGATAAGCGCGACTTCCAGGTGCAATGGGATTCATGTCTACGCGATTGGGATCGCCGCTCTGCCCGTATTGGTTAGCACCCCGACCGTCGGAGTATATCCGAGCGTACTTGATGCCACGGGTATATACAAGGTATTTTTTAACAGCAAAACCTCGCTGGACAGACAAGATTTTATTGGCATCTACGGAACCCCCATCGCCGGTATATCCCATCACCTCTAGGTGGTAAGAAGGATAATCTTCTAAGATGTTGGCGACTTCATCAAGGACCCGCATACTTTCAGCAGTTAATTCTGCACTTCCTTCAGCAAAGTAGATGCGCTGCCCAGACTCTCTAAGGAAGTTGAGTTTGTGGGTAGGCATAGGCTGGTAGTTGTCAGTCGCCTGGCTAGAAGAGCCATAGGTACTGGTGCTGGGACTGCTGCTAACGATGGGATCAGGCTCTGAAATGATGACTGGCGCAGCAGGCTTTAAATCGGTAACTGGATCTTTGTCTAGACTAGGATCCGTAGGTACATCCGCATAGGTGTCCTCTGGGCAACCAAAATCAAGTGCCTTTCCTTTTTCATCGGGACAAGAATCGTCAATATCAGGCACCCCATCGCGGTCACGGTCTGCTAACAAGCCTGGATCAACTGGTTCCAAGTCGTTGGTATCTAGTGGAGCAACCTCACGCCGTCCAGGAAAACCAAATACAAAACCGGCGCTGTAGGCGAGATGCTGAATTTCAGCTGCTTGCAGAGGTTGCTTATACATGCCTTCTACCTGTAATGCAACATTTTCGCTCAGTTGGAAGCGTACTCCTAAAGCGGCAGGGATGTATACCCGAAGGTTGTTACTCGCAGTATTGAATCCAAAGCCAGTTGCTATGTAAGGAGCGATGAGAGCATCTTCGCGGAAGATGGTTCCGTTTGACTTTAAGCGCGCCAGTGCCCTTACGTCGATCAAGCTAGTGTTAATGCTTTCTTCTTGATCTAGAGGATAATCTACATCAGGTGCAAAAGTCGAGTACAATGAGGCATCTAGCCAGCGGGAAGCTGAAACGTGTCCCCCAATGGTGATACCTGGGTCTAATGACCGTACACCATTGAAGGTACCATTGTTCAGTAAGTTGTAATCCAAAAAGGTCCCCGAGAGCTCCGCTTTGACCCGACTTCCCTGGTCTTGCTGAGCCCAAGTCCAATGTCCCAAAGACAGGAACAAAAGAGTAAGTAGTGAGATTTTATTCCATTTCATGTGTCTAGGTTTGTTCACAAGTTTTTCCCTAAAAATTTTCTGTCTGAGGCAATAAGAACAAACTTCCGGCCATTAATCCCCATTAAGATCTACCTTGACACCTAATCCTACCTAAGCTGCGCGTTTGGTATGATGAACGGTAATTATCAGTAAATCAAAGGCTCAGAAGCAATCCTTGCCAATAGTCGTAAAGAACATTCCCCAAAATAGCCAAACGAGCAAATAGCGAATTGTTGTAATATGTTTCGCAAAGTGTACAATTTGCTGTACAGGCTATATCTTATACGCTGAATAACAGCGATTTCGTATTTAATCAAAATCCTAACTTGAAGTCTACCCGGCGATTCTGTTGCCGCCCCTGATCCGTTCCATTATCTGCCAAGGGTTTGTGTTCGCCTGCTCCACCAGAAGTAATCCGGGACTGACTAATGCCGTGCTCATATACCAAGTAATACTTCACGTTATAAGCCCTCAAGACAGATAGGATCTGGTTGTACTCATCTCCCCCTTTGGCATCTGTATGTCCCTGGATAATCAGTCTACAATCCTCGCAACTGGCCAATTGCTTGGCCAATCCGTCAAGTACGATTTTGGCATCCTGCCCCAGTTTGTCACTTGCTTCCTCAAAAAATATAGGATCGAGCTCTGTTTGTTTCAACGCTTCGCAAGCTCCCAAGGCTTGTTCCTCTGAGCTAGTACTTTCTAATTCCTCTATTTCTGATTCCATCTCTGGGAGAAACACATCCTCCTCAACTTTTGCGACTTCAACTAATTCGTTGGTTGTCGCCTCTTCTATGAGCAATTCGTCCACGTACGCGGTATCTAAGTCACCTATCTCCACTTCGAATTCGATTTCACCACCTTCCTCCAAGTCTGCTTCTGCAAGATTCGGCACTTCAGACTCGACAGACTCTTCAATCACGGTAGGGATAAATATCTCTTCTTCTTCCAATTCCACAATTGCCTCCTCCTCCGCGGTAGTTGACTCTACTACTTCCTCCACCTCCACCGATTCTTGAGTCAAACTAGGTGTTTCTGCGGGGAGCAAAGGCTCCTCTTCGACTGGATCAGCTTGAGCCACCAGGGCCTCCATTGGTTCTTCTGTAACGGGAGAGGCGTCTACTAAGTCAGCAGGTAGCTCTTCCTCATTCGCGAGAGACTCGCTTAAATCAACAGGCTCACCCATGGTGAATTCAGAGGCGATCATCTCTTCTCCTGCTAACTTATCGGTCATCTCCTCTGGGCATCCCTGAAAGTCAGGGCGACCAGGCAGGTCGGGACATTGATCTTGTAAATCAGGCACTCCATCTTGGTCCCGATCCGCATTTAACATCGCCAGAACTTGCTCCCCAGTACTGTCTTGCTCAATCTCTTCCAGCTGAGGGTTTTCTTTCACATCTAGGTTATACACAAAGGCAAGAGCGTGTGCAAGGTGCTGATAGTCTCGGTTGAGGGAGATTTGCCTAACCGTTTCGAGGTTTATACTTGCTCTGGGCCCAAATCGATAGCGGAGTCCGCCACCAACAGGAAGATATGCATCGGGGCGATTGGGTAGATAGCTTCCTCCCACACCAACGATAAAGTAAGGACTTAGGCGGGCGCTTTCACGTAGGAGGACTCCATTATGTAACTTAAATACCAGTTGGTAGCTCATGTCTACCAGAAGTCCGCGTTGACTTCCCTCCGTTCCCGGCAAATGGACTTGTGGGCCTAAAGTAAGCTGGGTACGAAAGTCAAAGGCCCCGTTCAAGTATTTGGCCGCTGTTAACTGAACAGTAGGATCGAAATAGGGATGTTGAAGCGAGGTTTCTCCTGGGTGAGCTTGATAGTTTATTAAGCGGGCTCCTGCCCCTAGTGCCCAAGGAAAACTGCCATTCTGCCCTAGTAAGGAAGCCATAGCTCCCATCCATACAAACAACCATATTCCCTTTAGAATTTTTCCCATCTGTATATTCAGTTTGTCGCACAAAAGCAACGTCACTACAGACGGGTCAAATTGCATTCCAAACCCGAAAAAGCCGATGTAAGGTTTGGGGCAAAAGTGGAAGTTCTCGCTTTTGATACTATACCAAATGGCAAGAGTCCTACCTTACTTTGAGAGCGTATACTGGGCGCTATTTTCTGGAATAAACGTATCTCATCTCGGAATTATCCGCGACATCGAGCAATTCTAGTTGGGCTTCTGTTAGGGACAGGATCTCAATATCGCCCTCAAATACCTCCGAAAGAATAAGGGGATCTTCCACTCGAAAACTCGCCGAAAGGGGATCCATACCAGGAGCCACTGAAGTGAGCGTCCCCTCAGGGGTAAACTCAATGAAGGTCTGGCTGGCCGCCGCTCCTTCCATCAAGTTTCCGTCGATCCAAATCTCTTTTAATTCCCAAGTCCCCAACAAAGCAGGATCGATTGTCGGAGCATCAATGTCCATCAAGGTGTCCATGGGAATAACCGTCATTAGGGTATCCTCCGCTTGGTTTTCCTGTGTTCCAGACGATTCTTCACAGGACCATACAAAACAAGCAAATAGCAAAAAGAGCCCTACAGATCGGAGGTTGTATTTCATTGACGTATTTTTTTCTCAATAATGAACAAACACCATTCAAATAAAAAGGGGCAAGCCCTTTTGGGGGAATAAAAAGTTCCTAAATATTCAAAAAGTTCAGGACTTCATGGGAAAAATTAGCGGGTTCTTCAGCGTGTAGCCAATGTCCTGCCTCCGGCAATACAACAAATTGGGCGCGAGGAAATAGCGCTAAAATGTTGGGATAATCTTCCTCAGAAACATAGGAGGACTTTCCTCCAGAGATAAATAAAGTAGTTCCATCAAATGGGATATCCCCATCAATATTCTTCAAAACTTCCTCGTAATCTCTCGTGATGACCGGCAAGTTAAATTTCCAAGCGAAACGCTTCTTTTCATCTCTTCCCAAGCCTTTGAGAAGAAATTGTCGAACTCCTTCTTCAGGGATGTGTGTCTGCAATTGGTCACTTACCTCTTGCCGGGTGCTTACCTGCTGAAGGTCTACGGCATTCAATCCAGCTATGACGGCTTCATGATGAGGTTCATAAGACTTGGGGGCCATATCGGCTACAATCAAGCGGTCTATCCGCTCAGGATAATCCTGAGCAAACTGCATCACCGTTTTTCCTCCCATCGAATGCCCCAACAAATGAGCCTGAAATATTCCTTCAGAATCCATGAAATGGAATAGATCCTCTGCCATTACTTGGTAATTCCATTCTTCATGGTGGGGAGATCGGCCGTGATTTCGTTGATCTAATAAATAAACGGTAAAAAACTCGCTCCACTGCCGGGCAAAACTCACCCAATTATCCAATGAACCAAATAAGCCATGTAGAACGATCAGAGCAGGTCCTTGTCCGTAGGTTTTCGCATTAAGTGTAAGCATGAGGATTTATAGTCAAATTAATCCCTGTAAAGAAAAACCTTTCATCCGGCTCATTTAACCGAAAAATCTCTTAACAATACCACTAATCCATTAAAATTCCTTCAATGCGAAAGGTTTTAAAATAAGAAAATCTCATGGCTTGGTTTTTGTCTAACTATATATCGTAGCCACAAAATGTCGGGCTCCACCATGATTTCGAAACTCACAGAGATAAATTCCCTGCCAAGTACCAAGGTTTAGTCTTCCTCTAGTAATGGGAATGCTAATTGAGTTACCAAGCAGAGAACTCTTGATGTGAGCAGGCATGTCATCAGGGCCTTCCATGTTGTGCCGGTAGTATGGTTGGTTTTCAGGAACCAGCCGATCAAAAATAGATCTAAAGTCCTGACGTACCGTAGGGTCTGCATTTTCGTTAAGCGTGAGCCCCGCTGAGGTATGTTGGATGAATACATGCAATACTCCATTGGAAGGGAGTGTGCCTAATTCAGCCAATACTTCACGGGTAATAAGATGAAATCCACGGGGGTAAGGAGGGAGAGAAAACTCAACTTGTTCAACCATCACAATTCGGTAAATAGTATCATGAAGAAAAACCTTAGTGCCGTCGCTTCCCTTGCTGCTCAGTTTGCCCAAATGGCTCCAAACATGGAAACTCCAAAACCAGAAAAGGCCAAGGCATCTCAAACCCCAGAAGAAAGAATCCGGGCCATCGTCATGGATCTGACAGATATTGACCAGGAAGAATATGTTAAAGAGGCGGATCTAAAAGAGGATTTTGCCATGGATTCTTTGGACATGATCGAGCTCGTCATGATATGCGAGAAGGAGTTTCGGATCTCCATTGCAGACATGGAATGGATGAAGATCCGTACCGTTGATGAATTGGAAATCATGATCCTGAGTCGCATCGCTCCTCCCAATCAGAAGGCAGCATAATCCCACTCCATTGGAGATCAGCTAGTACTTCATGGCGTAATATAACAGCTTGAGGTACTCGTTGTTAACAAAGATGAGGCCTTCTTCTGACTTCCACCATTCGTCTACGAGGTAAGTACCTTGAGGAGGATCCGCACCAATTACCCTCAACTCAATTCCTTCTGCATGGAATTTCTGATGAAAGGTGCGCTGAATACGCCGGGTGTGGAACTTAGAGGAGACAACCATGATACGTCGATAGCCTTCCGCCAAGCTGAAGCCTAAGATTTCTTCTGACTCTTCAAAGGTGCTGGTTCCGCGCGGCAAAACTCTTACCGCAGTAGAATCTACCCCCAAGTCAAAAAGAGCACGCTGACCAACGACCGCATCAATTAGCTCAATGTCCAAGGCTTGTAGAGTAGGGTTGACATTTTCCCCTGTAACGACCAAAACTGGGCTTAACCCCTGTTGGTATAATTCTACTGCTTTCGGACAACGCTCGGCCGCATAGCCAGATAAGACAAAAATGGCATCGACTGGTTGAGGTGCATCCTCTTTGATCAGGACATGTCCAATGCCCCGGAGAATGGGACGGCGAGTTAAAAAAATCACCGTCCCAACCAATCCGAGAGCTAAAATTACTATTGCAAAGCGCTTGAAGAAACGCATGTGTTATCGCTTGGTACAATTCATGGTGCAGGTTTCCCCGCCACCAGCGAAGTTGTAAGAATAGTTGATGATCAGCAAGGTACCATTAATAGATCCGCTTCCGTTGATAGATAGCGCAACACCACTAGCCGTAATGTTTTGATTAGGAATGGTAATGCTGGTGCCATTCACGGTTGCGTTTACTGCTGCACCAAAATCTCCCAAGTTATTGATGATCACGGCATCATCGCCCGTACTACCTGCTACTAGATTAATTTCGAAAGTAAAATTCCCAGAAGGGCAACTTTCAGCTACGGTGTACTGAGCGATAAACTTTTCTCTGGAAAGGACACAAGATCCATCGTCAGTAGTTGCTTCAGGATTATAGTTATCAGAGAAAGGGTTGGTACATCCAGCTTGTTCACAGCTGCTCAAGCCCCCTAGCATCAATACCAGGGCGAATGCATACAAGACAGATAGGAAGACGTTTCTTTTCATTAGAGTAAAATAATTGAATGGAAATCTTTTAGATAGCTATGTCAAGCTATAAAGAGGGTTAACATTATCATGAACGATTGAAATGGCGATTCATGCATCTTCAGCGAATCTTTCATGAAAACGGGCAATGGTTTCGATGCCTTTTAGATAGTTGAATACCCCATAATGTTCGTTGGGGCTATGAATAGCATCTGAGTCTAAACCAAACCCCATCAACACGGAATCCAGTCCCAAGACATCCTTGAACAAAGCCACAATAGGTATGGAACCTCCTTCACGAGTAGGAATGGGTACTTTTCCAAAGCTATCTTCCATGGCCTTTGCAGCGGCTTGGTAACCGACAGAATCCGTAGGAACTACCGCAGGCTGACCTCCGTGATGAGGAGTTACCGTGACTTTTACCGTGTCAGAAGCCAAGGTGGGAAAATACTCACAAAAGAGCTTAGTGATTTCATCAGGGTCTTGATGTGGTACCAAGCGCATAGAAATCTTGGCCTGGGCTTTTGACGGAAGCACGGTCTTAGCCCCTTCTCCAATATACCCGCCCCAGATTCCATTTACGTCCAAGGTAGGCCGAATAGAAGCTCTTTCTAAGGGTGAATAGCCTTCTTCTCCCCACAAATCATCTACGCCAAGGTCTTCTTTATAATCAGCCTCATCAAAGGGTCTTTGGGCCAGGGATTCTCTTTGATCCGCATCCAGAACCTGCACCTTATCATAAAATCCAGGAATGGTGATGCGCCCTTGGTCGTCCTTCAGCTTGGCAATCATGTTGCACAAGGTATTCAACGGATTGTCAACGGCTCCGCCATATACTCCAGAATGCAAATCCCGGTTAGGACCGACTACCTCAACCTCTACGTAAGAAAGGCCACGCAATCCTACCGTAATCGAAGGTACATCATTGGCTATCATAGAGGTGTCGCTGATCAGGATGATATCAGCGGCCAGCATCTCGCGATATTCCCTGACAAAGGTCTCAAGGTTGTCGCTCCCCACTTCTTCTTCTCCTTCGATTAGGAATTTCACATTGGTGGGAAAGGCTTCTGACTGATTCAAGATTTCAACGGCCTTGAGGTGCATATAAGCCTGTCCTTTATCGTCACAAGCTCCTCTGGCGTAAATCTTGCCATCCTTTATCACTGGCTCAAAGGGAGGACTGGTCCATAGTTCCAATGGATCCGGAGGTTGAACATCATAATGCCCATAGACCAAAACCGTGGGTTTAGAAGGATCCGTTATTTTTTCGGCATACACGATTGGGTGCCCTGCCGTTGGGTACTTTTCTACTCGGTCCACAGAAAGGGCCTGAAACTTCTCTACCAGCCAATCTGCGGCTTGGTTCACGTGATCCTGATAAGCAGAGTCAGCCGAGATACTAGGAATCTTTAAAAAATCAACTAGTTCGGCAATGAAGCGATCTTGGTGTTGCTCGAGGTAATTGCGAATGTGTTCCATATTCAAAGATAGAGTTTTTCACTGATCTTACACGCCCCATACAGAGCATTCTACATCAGGTAAAACCGAATAGGAAAACAACAGAGGAGAGAGGCCGGCATCTATAACTCCTCAGGCAATTCAACTTTTGAGTGGAAATATTGGCCAAAAGAAAGGAGGCAGGGCTACCCTACATATTGATCAAATAGTTGTTCAAGAACCTGCTTTGGATCATCCGTCAAACCAGGGTGCACCCGAGAAGCTTGAACGACGGTACTTCGAACGGCTGTTAACCAACGGAACCGCCCTGCGGGATCAAGCTTGGCAATAGGGCCTCCTTGATGATCTCCCTGGCAGATCCAATCCCAAACTTGAAGATAGGCTTGGATTTCATCTCCATCTATTTCCGCTGTAAAGGCTTTCAGCCGATCTTGGTTCAACCCAATTTTGACCTCAAGAAACCGACTTTCCCGACAATATAGGATTACTCCTACGTTTAGGAACTCCTCACGTTCTACCCGGGGAACAAGGCGGATAACGGCGTATTCATATACCTTTTTTGCGGGCATGGTCTGCTTCTTGAATTAAATCGGGCATTAACTCTAAACGTTGGAGTAAAAAAGACTGATATACCGCTCGTTTTTCCTCGCTACTGCCTTCCCAACCCTCTAACTCTAACCAGTCTTCTGGTATCAGCGCTAAAATCTGTTCAATCACCTCGGCAGTCAAGGCACCTTGCATCAGCTTTGCCGCTTCTCGGAGTCTACTGGCTTTGGCCAATAGTACATGGTCACGGATACCCGGAAAAGGTTTGGCGACGTAGTTCTCCCAGTTTGCCCAAGCGTGGTGAAAGTACAAGCTCGCTCCATGATCAATGAGCCAAAGTTCTTTTCTCCAGTTTAGGAGGTTGGGATTTCGGTGAGTCCGGTCAATGTTCAGAATGAGGCTATCTAGCAAGGTCACTAAAGAGGCCTCCAAAGGTTCTGCATGGGAGACCACGGGATCATAGGTCACCGCCCCTGAGAGATAGTGCAGCCCTAAGTTTAGTCCGATACTAAACTTGAGCAAATCTTGGATTTCTTCATCGGGCTCGGTACGACCCAATCGGTCATCTAGTTCCATGAACACCAACTCTGGCACCCTTAGCCCCAAGGTTCTCGCAAGTTCCCCGCCAATCAGTTCGGCGATGAGGGCTTTTTTTCCCTGCCCAGCCCCTCGAAATTTGATCACATACAAGAAACCATCATCGGCCTCCACAATGGCAGGGAGAGACCCTCCTTCTCTCAAGGGAGTTAAATAGCGGATGACATGTACCGTTCGGAGCTCAGCCATAAGGAGAAGTCGTGAGATTGAGAGATGAAAGATTGGGACGAGAGTAGAGTCGTTAATTATTTCACTCACTGGACTTACACAACATCAGAAAGTGATACATCAGAGAAGCCCCCTGACTACTATTCACACTTTGAGTAGGCTCAAAAGTATAAAAATCTTTGGGTAGGCCTGTTTAGAGGCTGTTTGGATTTTGGTGTTTCGGGCCCAAACGCTGGATTTTTTGGTTCTGACAAGCAGATTTTTGGAGGAATAGCGAGCTATTTCGAGAAACTCGGCGCAGTCAGGTTCAAAAAAGACAAGTTTAGGCCGTAAAGGAAAAACTCAAACAGCCTCTTACTCAAGGGCAAATGAAGCGAATGGCTAGAGGCTTGACCGATAAACGGGCTGGGGTGTGACCGACCAACTCACCATCTGCTTCTACCCACACGGGATCCGATCCAGTATGTTCATAAGTAACCCAAGGAACCTGCCCTGACCGGACTAGGTGATGGCGATTAAAAAAGGGAGTATAGGCCCAAGGGACATTGATCGCAACTCGCCAAGCAGGGACTTTTCGAAGCATACTGATAGCCAGAAGCCCATCTGCCTCATCAGCTTGGGGGACGAAACGCATGCCCCCACCGTTGTAGCGACATATTCCGGCGTTGAGGGTGTAAAAAGGATTCTCCCAAGAGCCATCTGAGGTAGTAACCCTCAAAGGTTGTGAGCGATACTTACTCAAACAGCGAAAGACAGATAAAAAATATTTGATCCCTCCTGATTGCTGGACATTGTTGTCCAACAGGTGCTTTACCACGAAAGCATCATAACCTAATCCAGCTACATTGTTGAAATAGCGGAGAATGGGATTGCCTTTGAATCCCATCGCTTCAATGACCCCCAGGTCTTGCAAGCGAGTTTTTTGGGCCATGAACATGATTCTCCATGCGAGCTTACTCTTGGGCATCCTGTAGTGCCGTGTCCAATCATTTCCCGTCCCAACGCTCCAGAGGGCCAGGGTTACTTCGCTGCTGGGACAAGCCTGCTGTCTCATCACCCCATTTACTACGTGGTGGAAAGTCCCATCTCCCCCCAGCACGACCAACCTTCTTGCCCCTGCCTCAATGGCCAAGGTCACTTCATCGCTTAAGGTCTCTCCATTGGTGATTGAGATACGCTGGAAACGATACCCCTGATATTCTAGGTAAGCTTGTTGCTCACGCCACATCGACTCAGCCTCACCACGGCCTGCTTTTGGGTTAAGTACTATATGCCAAAGCTTACTCATAAAGGGAGCATATCCTGCTAGGGAGCATTTTTACTGCGAATTTAGAAAATATTGAGGAATCTAGATGGCTGAATGAGAAGTATCTAGCCAGCCCCAGATCTGTAATAGACGAAGGAAAAAGTTCAAAATTGTGAGTTCCGACAGGAAAACTTCTATCAGAAGTCATTATCCTGATACCAGTTAATCTTGCCAATAACTAAGGGGAAAGGAGTCATCAGGAACTAGCTGCGTAGATTAAGGTAGAACCAAACCATTGAACAGATGAAACAGCTTCTACCTTCTATGTTGATATTCCTGCTCGGTGTGGTCTTATCGACCCAAAGCTTTGCCCAAACCCCTTGCGCATGCTGTAGCGAAGAACATAGACAGTTTGATTTTTGGGAGGGGGACTGGGAAGTAGTCGATTCAACAGGAAAAATCTTGGGCTACAACCACATTGTCCTGATGCAGGATAGCTGCGTCCTACAAGAAAATTGGTCCTCAGGGAAAGGCGCCTTTTCCGGAACTAGCTACAACTTTTATCACAGCGGGGAAAAAGTCTGGAAACAGCTATGGATCAATAATCAAGGAGGCTCCTTAGAACTAAGTGGGAATTGGAATGGCCAAGCCATGGTCTTGAGTTCTGCTTTCCAAGCAGATACCAGTGGAAACAAGTACCAAAGCAGGGTCACCTGGACTCCGCTCCCCGATGGGCGAGTTCGCCAACTCTGGGACATCCGATCTGAGGAAGGTAAACGTGTCCAAGTAGTATTTGATGGGTACTATCAAGCCCGTAAGGAAGATTGACGACGTTCAATCTTCCACTAAGAAATGGTAGCCTACCCCTTTGAGGGTAATGATCCTAACCTTTTCCTCAGGCTTGAGGTAATCGCGCAGGCGAGCGATGTAAACGTCAAGGTTACGAGAATTGAAGAAGGAATCATCGCCCCACACTTCCTTGAGCATATCTTGCCGCTTGACCGAAGCATTTCGGCTGCGCACCAAGATATTGAGCAACTGGGCTTCTCGATGGGATAAACTGCGCGTTCCTTGAGGATGGTGCAGTTCGTATTTTTGGGGATAAAAAGTAAAGCTTCCCAGCTTGATCTCTGTTGGATCTGTTTCCGGTTCGCTCTCTCCTCCGCGCTGGGATAGCTGGAGTAAATTATTCATCCTTACAATCAGCTCCTCCATGCTGAAAGGTTTACGGATGTAGTCATTACCACCCGACTCAAACCCTTTCAAGAGGTCCTGGGTCTGTGCTTTGGCCGTCAAAAAGATAATGGGTAGATGCGGGGCCTTCTCTCTCAGCTCTTTCCCAAGGGAAAATCCATCCCGATGTGGCAACATCACATCGAGCACGCAAATGTCAGGGGGAACGGCTTCAAAAGCCGCCATTACGGCCTCTCCATCCCCTACTAGGTTCACAGTAAACCCACGGCTCTCTAGGCTCTCTTTGACTATTTTACCTAGCAGTGGTTCATCTTCGACGTAAAGGACCTGTGGCATGTAAGTACGATTGGTTTACTTGACTAATCTCTCCTCAACGATCCGTATCGCAGCCCCGACGGTATACATTTCTTCCGCCGCCTCATCGTCAATTTCGATGTCAAAAGCATCCTCCGTATCAAGGATGATGTCTACCACATGTGTAGAATTGATATGCAGATCTTGGAGGAGATTGGTTTCTTCATCAACGTTCTCAAGTAGAGATTTATCCTCTACATAAGGCTCAATAACAGTTCTTAATTTGGCCAGAATAGCAGCTTGATCCATCAGACTATTGGTTAATAATAGATTTTGTGATTCAAATAGGAGGCTAAGTTAGAGTTTAGGAACACGAAAAAAATAACATGTCGCTTTTGCGTAGGAATTTTGTTCCAGATCAAGGAAGGAAAATCGACCTTAGCGAGTCGAAGATTCCGACCTGTCGGAGCTAAGGTGCGAAGCAGTGGGATTAAGGGGCCCACTGCTGAGCCAGTGACGAAGAGATGGGGCAAAAGGCCAAGCAAAAAGGCATAAGTCATTTTTTGAGTATTCCTTACCAGGACATCCCGAGTGAAAAACAGTCAGGCAAGCTTAGGCTATTCAACCAGGATTTTCTCCCGTTTCAACCCTTTATTGGTTTCCACCCTTAGTCCATAAAGGCCAGTAGATATCCCTGTAGGAATGACCTGAAAAGTAAAAAATGCCTGAGCTTGGCTATAAAACTCTTGCCAAACCACTCGCCCTTGTAGATCAATCAGCTCAACTTTTACTTGCTGAACTGGTTCTGAGAATCGAAGGGTAAGTTGCTTCCCATTGGCGACCGGGTTTGGAAAGGCGAAAACCTCTTCCGCGATTTCATTGCCCTCCACGGTTCCGGTGAAGTATTTTTCTGCCAGTGCAAATGCATCCTTTCCTATGCGGTCTCCAATGATACGCCCTGGAATGTCATCCACCGGAGGATGTATTCCTCCCCAAATCCGTGAGAGGCTGGTCTGATCTGAGGCATCGCGATAGGTGGCCCACTGCAATACAACGTCTATGCTGGGGCCTTCTTCGAAAACCAAAAATTCGTTTTTCCTGGCGACGAATTCCCCCACACCACCTGGAAAGAAGGGATCACCCGTCAGGAGGGTAAGAACCTCTGCTGCTGCGCGTGAGAAGGTAGAGTGACCAGAAACATAGCCAGCAAAAGGCGGCGTCACAAAGGAAGGGCGCTGATAGGGCCACCAGTTTTCTGCTAAAATCCATCCTACGCCAGCCACATCCACTTCTTCGTTATCAATGAAGTCTGGCCCCCGCCAGGAGTACAACTTGATCTTGCCTATGTGCTGGCCCTGGGCGCCAGCGAGGGGGTCTCCTGCTGCGACCAATTCGATCAAACCCGGCCTCAGCTTTAAGCCTTGAGCATCATAATTTGGGAGATTGGGATCACTGCTTTGCCCTTGATCTGCCATCCAGCGGATGGCCGAGATCGGCCGAATGTAGTCGTAATATCCTTTGATGCTCCAAGCGCTGATGGCGGCGTCATGCATAGCCCCTCCAAGGCTAAAATAGGCTTTGATATCCCATTCCAGTTGAGGCAACAACTCCCCATGGCCTCGATATCGAGGCTCAAATTCTGGATGATCACTCACGTAGTTGAGAATCGTAAACCAATGCCCGGGGGGCGTTTCAGAATCAGGGCCATCCGCCCAGAACTCTGCCAGGATACGGGTATAATCTCCACGAGGCACCAGATTGGGAGGGTAAGCTTCCCTTGTATGGGGGTTAAGATCATGTCCTTGGCCAGGATCTCCTCCTTCCTCAAATGCATAAAAATCTCTCAGACCGGAAAGGTCTCTCGGAAAATCATCCAAGTCATAGTTGCCTTGACTTCCAGGAGAAATGTCCCATATCACGCTGTCTGCTGGATCCAAGTGTGAAGCCCAAGCAGCCACCAAGGCAAAGCCCCATTCATACTCCGCTGAGCTAGCATTGCCGTCAGTCAAATACGCAGGCGGGCCCGGGTCATGATAAACCGGATACACCTGTCCATCCCGTTCGTAGTCCATGCGATCAGCTTCGGTTAGGGCAAAGGGAGATACCCAGCCCCACTCTGGACTTAAGAATGGCAATCCCCCCGCAGTAACGGGGTTGCCGCTTTGATCGATGAAAATCCGTAAGGAAAGAGGCTGCCAGCGGTTGGGATCTTCCAATCTAGGGTTACCGGGGTCGATGGGAGGTAAGGGATCATTTACAGGCTGATAAAATAAGTTTCCATACCCAATTTCTTCATTGGAACCATCCTGCAAGCCGTAATCGAGGTATCCATCTGCGATGTAGTTCCCCAAAGCTGCAGGATCTCCCGAACGGTACTCTGAGGACTGAAATACCAAGGGATATCCAAGAGCCAACATCAGGGAATCACAGCGAAAAAGGGTTTCGAAAGCCCCAGGACTGCCTAGGAAACGCTCCGTGATGAGCCGATAGGCGGCATAGCTAATGGCTTCCTGCCTGGCGGCCAAGATATTGGATGGGCGATCCACTCCTTCGAAGGGCAAAAAGTAGCCTTGGGTAAACTTACCAAGAAGATAAGGTTCTACTTGATCGTCATAGGCAGCCCAGGCATCATACATGGCGGCCGAGATATGAAAAAGGTTTCGAGCGTGAACAGTGGGCCGGGCAAAGTCACCCCGAATGGCTTCTAACAGAATTTCATTCCATTGCCTCGCCACCGAGTGTTGTCCCAAAACCGGCTGGCCGCCTATACAAATCAACAAAAACAGTCCTCCAATCAGGTTAGGATATCGCATAGTACTATGGATTGTTTTCCATGATCCATGCAAGATCGGCTATATCAAAAGCTTTGTCAATGGGGATATGAATCCCCCAAGGCTTGGGGAACGAATAGGGCCCTGGCGAACACATATGGACAGAGAGGGATAGTTTTAATCCAGTTCTCCAACCTTTAGGCTGACAAATGGAAAGGCAGAACTGAACTGATCAGCACCATTCTTTACAGCATAGCTGACCTTGGTCAAGGGTGCTGTCGATTTGTCTAGGTAAAAAATGAATGCTTCGTTGAAGAAAAGGTAGACAAATTGCTCGTCTTGCCTAATGCTGATCGTTTCTAAAGGACGCCCTTGGTAGTTCAAGAGCTTATTGGCTAAAAAGAGGGGATGCTCCTGCCTGATGGTTCGAGTCCCTACTTGGTAAATGGATTCTCTAAAACGAAGGAAGTACTCCTGCTCATTGCTACCCCAGGCCAGCTCGACCGATAAGCCAAGCTCTGGGAGCTCCTCAATTTCAAGGTCGATCTGAAATTCATTCAGGCCAGCATCTAATCGGCTCAAGACTCTGGTCTGAAGGCTGTCTTCCCAGATAAGCCGCCTGGTTTGATGGCTGGAGTCAGCGTAGGCAAATCGACGGGTAATGGTGCTCTCGTCCAAGTTTGATAGCTCAAAAAGCTCATCTAGGTAATACCTTTTTCGAAAGCCAAAGAAAGGCACAGGGTTCGCACTAATGGTAGTGGATGAGGTTCCACTTTTCATGATGCTACGGGGCACGCCGTCATCGAAAAAACGATCCAAATGTACTCGCCTGAGCAAACAATGCCCTAGCTCATGGTGCATCAGAAACTCTTTCTGGTCTTCGCTCAAGGTATTCCAATACAATTGATCGATTTGGACCAAGTAGTCTCCAAAGTAGCAGATACCGGCTACTCCAGGATCCAATTGATTAGAGAACTCAACCGTGAGACCAGTTTCTGAAATGTTGAACTCTCGTCCTCGCTGCCGGCCCTCCGCCAAGAAAGCATCCACGTAGGGGGCCAATTCAGTATCTATAGAAACTACTGGTGTTGGGGGAGGAGGAGTCTGTTCACACGCCATTAACCCTAACAAAAGAAGGCCACAGACCCAACTGCTTACTTTTTTCATTGATCCCATTTCTTTAAGACCAAAAATGCGTTCACATCTCCAAACCCAAAACTTGCCTTCGCGACGGTTTGAATAGGAAGCTCCAAGGTTTTTAGGGGAATACGACTGCGGTCGACCAGCCTTTCAATCTCAGGGTGGAGGTCTTCGCTATTGATCGAAGGATGAACAAAGCCCCGATAAAGTTGGAGGACTACCGCCACCGTTTCAATGGAACCCGCAGCACTCAGACAGTGCCCGATCAACGATTTGAGCGATTGCACATAGGGAAAATACTTCCCTCTTCGATCCAGTACTTCTACCCAATTAGCTATTTCCAAAGGATCTCCCATGGTGGCAGTCAGGTGCCCTGAAATCAAATCGATTTCTTCGGCTACGACCCCCGCTTGGGCCAATCCTTGGCTCATGCATCGCCGTACCCCCGTTGGATTTGGAGCAGTCATAGAGCCTCCTAGACGCTGCCCGCCTGCGTTCACGGATCCTCCCAAGAGTTCTGCGTAAATGCGAGCTCCTCTGGCTCGCGCAGTTTCCAGGCTTTCCAGGACCAGAGCACCACTGCCTGCTCCAGGCACAAAGCCTTTGGCAGTTTCGCTCATGGGGCGCGAAGCCCCTGCTGGGGCATCGTTGCTGCGGCGATTGAGGACCCGCATCGCATCAAAACCTCCCCAAACATAAATCCCTTGGCTGTCACAACTTCCAGCCAGCATCCGTTTGGCTTTGCCTTGCTGAATTCGCTCCGCAGCCATCAATATGGCTTCTGTCCCGGTGGCACAAGCCGAAGAGTTGCTGCTCACTCGGTTCCCCAATCCTAAGCGCCCACCTAAAGCTGCGCTGGGTCCACTCCCCATCCCTTGTTCGATGGTGCGGCTGCCGAGGCGCTTTACTTTGCCAGCATCTACCAACAAAGCTCCGTCCCGTAAAACTTCGGCTCCAACCATGCCCGTACCAAATACACAACCACTGTCCCAATCTGGGGCCTGGTCAGCCTCCGGGATGGACAATCCGGCATCTTCCCAAGCTTGTATCCCGGCAATGGTTGCGTACATCACCCCAGTACTTTTGAGATGACGCAAAGTCAGGTCTGAAAAATAATGTTGCCGATGTTCTTCTGTCACTGGAGGCACTCCCGCTACCTGGCAGCCAAAGTTCAACTCCGCCATCTCAGGTCGGAAAGTCACACCACTCCGTCCCCTACGGAGAGCTTGCTCAAAATCCGCCAGGCCTACCCCATTGGGAGCCACCACTCCTAAGCCGGTGATAACAATTCGAGTCATTGAGTAGAGTTTGAGTAATGAGAGTTGAGGGCGTTGGAATAAGGATTAACCGCTATTGGAGCAAATATAAAGGACGAAAAAGGCTAGCGCTTCCACCTCATGATGCCGGCCAATTGACCTTGGGCGGCGATATCCCCATCTGCTTTGACCATTTGGGCCTTTACTTTGAGCTTTCCCAAACGAAAATACACCTTTTCTGCAGACACCCTTACGCGTTCTCCCGGATAGACAGGATTGAGAAAATCCACTTCGCTTGAGCTAAAAGCAAAAGGAGGCAACTCATTCCCCCCTGCCTGTATCATGTGATAAATCCCCAAGCCCAATAGTCCAATTTGCGCCATGCACTCAATCAAGATGACTCCAGGAGTAATCGCTTGGCTCGGAAAATGTCCCGCATAAAAATACTCGTCCTTGCGAAAGGTGTAAGCGCCAATGATCTTTTCCTCCTCCACTTCGATGACCTCATCAAAAAAGCGAAAAGGAGCCTGCTGAGGCAGGAAAGAAAGAATATCCATAGAGTAATTATGCTTTTTTTAGAACCTATTGAACAGGAAAATGGGCTACGGGCTACGGGCTACGGGCTACGGGCTACGGGCTACGGGCTACGGGCTACGGGCT
>CAZFPQ010000116.1:0-15418 GCA_964521065.1 uncultured Bacteroidia bacterium
CGCTACCAGGAGGGCAGCACTGAGCGGGTGATCCAGCGTGGGGGAACGGTGCAGGTGGTGAGGTGAGGAGCGGATTTGGACTGCCCGCTGACCTTAGATCATCCATAAAGTATGGGCTAGATTTACTTTTGGGAGATTTTTGAATAGCTGGAAACAGCTGGCTTAGGGAGTAGCGGTTGAAGGCTGGGAAAGGGACACATCCTACAGAGTTGCGGAGTGAGCTTGGTATAGGCAGGCAGCCCCCCACTAGTGGGTGTTATAACAGGCGACCCTTGGTTCGTATATGCGGATGAACTAGCCTGTTCAACATGGCCGTCTTCGGGGAAACTGCCAAACAATGGCGAGAAGTCAATCCCAAACTCGCTACTTCTGGCAACATGCCCGACCACATAGACCTCATCCGAACTGATCCTTCGGTTCCCTCAGGACAGGTGTCCTGGCCAACCTCGAAAGCCTCAACTTGGTCATGATCGAGGCGGGAACCTCCAAGGAGAAGCGGTTTGAGATGCTGAGGAAGACCGCTATCTCGCAGTATCAAAGGCTGAGTTTGTATCAGGGATTGAAGGGGTTAGAGGAGTAGCGGATGCGACTTGGAGAGATAGGGAGATGCGCTGTCCCGGCTGCTCAGTAGAGCGGTCGGGATAGATTGATTATGAGACTGAGGCGCTATTTGAAACGGGCTCACAAATTCCTGTAAGAAGGGGGATATAAAGACTCTTGGGAAAAAAACTTCTCATACCTTTCTTGTATTGAAAACTGAAGACTACTTAAAATACCTCGCCAGAATAACCTCGGATCAGAGTTCAAACCTAAACCAACACTATCCAGTTCGGATAAACCCCAAATAAGACTTTTAAATTTAGATAACACCTCTACAAAGGACGAGTTAGGAAATTCACCTTCCTGAAATACCTTTCTAGAAAACATTGTAACTTCAATGCAAAACGAAACAAAATTTGTCAAAGAGGTATTAACCATAGTGACTGGTTGAGGTAGCATACCAACCTCAAAAAGACTTTCCGAATAAAAAAAGACATGTGTTCTAGCAGTATCTATTGCTAGGATCGTATCACTAATATCATTTCCGCTTCTAAATGGTTTCCCCAAGATGATAGATGGGATTGTAGCGACACTAGTAAAAAGAGGTTTTCTAAAAGGGAAAAAGCGAAGTCCGTAATCTGATTCAAGAATAGGTAAGCCTATCTTGTTGAGAAGGATAAAGGCATCTGAATTAATTTCTGTTGAAGAGGGTAAGTCCTCTTCACTATATCTAGCGAAATAAATTCCATTTTTTGAATTTCGATACTTTTTCATTTAAAGCTATTTTCATTGCCCTTGAATATAGGAATTACGAGCTGCTTGGCTTGGTGAAGAGTTGTCAAAATCCTAACTAACTCTCCTTGCATCCATCTCCATTAATATTGGTGTACAATTACTACAAGGTATCAGCTCTGTATGTAAGCGCATAAGATTTGAGCTAGGAATGTTATTCGCAGAGAAAAAATCTTGAATTAAGGCTTCGGTATACCCTTCTGGACGCCCAGTTCCACTACTCACAAAAGATTTAGTCTGAATATTACCATCAAGGTCTCGATACTCAATTGTTGCAAAATTCCGTGTAGTATTAGGGTTACGATAGCTGCTTCTTGCTCGCATTGTCATTTTACTTAAATCACTACTACCAAGCCTTACCTTACCCCAGACTCTTCCTCCTCCCCCTCCATTAGCATACAATCTCCCCGGTTGGATCCTCCTACCAAGTACTGCCCCTCCCCTGTGCTCTTCTGCCATAGCTTCTAGGCCTCGCTGGAAACGCATCCCCCAATCGGCCCATGTTCCATTAAAGTCCGAGTCAGTAGAATTTAAGGCCTCCTCGTAAGAGTCAAAAGTTACCGATTCTTCATACTCTTCGAATCCCATACCGTAAGGCCCTCTATCCATAAAGGTCCTATCAGTCTGATGAACAACATATTCCTGCCGAGAGTTAACGGTCCAAACAACTCTAAAATTGACCCAATCAATACTCCAATCTTCTATGTCTTCCTCATGTGTCTTGACTAAGGCTACTGTATTTCCCCCCTCTCCTGCTACTCGTGTGAAATGTATTCTTTCTAGCCCCTCTAACTCTCTTGAATCAATCACCCTATTCTCCGAAAACGCATAAGGCGAATTATGCGGGTACTCCGCCGCCAGCGGATCCACGGATAAGAACCTCCCCAATCCGCGCATCATGCACCCGATACTTGAAGGAAACAGCGTTTTCTGAGCCATAGACCTCATCATCAGACTCTTTCCCTTGAAACCCAAAACGATACCCCTCCGCACTCCCGGTCCGCTCCTCCATCAGCATCCCGAAGGGATAGTAATCGCTGTGCGCATGCACATCGGCCTGATAGCCGCTGACGGTGCCCCCACTGTTGATGGGTAGCTTGCGGTCCGAAACCACCACCAATACATTACCAAGGTGGTTGCTGCCCTCGTAGCGTTTGCGTCCCCGGATGAGGTGTCGCTTTAGGTGAGGGGCTTCGATGCCGTCTAGGACGAATTCTAGCTCGGCGGTCCAGCTGGCGCAGTAGCAAGGGTCACAAGGGGTAGCCTGAACGATCTCTCCTTCCACCACCGTGACGTCGATGCAGGGTGGGCAGCCACAGGGATCTGGGGTCAGGGGATCGTAGGCACACCAATCGGGCGGCAGTTCGCAGTTGGGGTCCCCCTGGCAGTATTGGAGTAGGGCATTGTCGTAAGCCTCCTCGCAACCGGTGTCACAGGGATCACAGTCGCAGAGGTCGTCAGCATTAGGATCAACGTTGGGATCATAACCATAAGGAAGATCCAAGCGGCACTCGGCGGCCCCATAGGGCATGACCGTGAGGTATCTCCTAGTGCGGATTGGTCATTCGCGACGGTGCAGTTCTTGGCTTTTACAAATCCTAAAAATACATCCTCTGCTCCTCCCGCTCACGAACCTCGGGATCTTTGGGCACGAAGGAGATGTCCATGTACTCCACTTCCCCTTCTGGACTTACCCGCAACATTACCGACTGGTAAGGTTTGAACTCCACCCGTTCTTTGATTTCGTGCCCATTTACGAATAAGGTCAGGTCGGTAAAATTTGATTGATCCATGAAGGACTGCCCGGAATAAACCGGATACTTGAGGTCCTTGGCTGGCCATTGGGCCAGAAAAATGAGGTGGGATCCGTCTGCTTCGATGCGGCACCAATAGTCGGGAAGGCTGTCTCCACGGAGCAAGGGAGGGTGATGGATGATTTCCTGAAAATCACTTGAGACGTTGGGGAGTGCCTGCAATTCTGCTAAAAGGGCTCCATAGGTACCCGATTTGACTTTTCCCGGTTCTAAAGGAGCCCGCTTCAAACAAATGGTTAGTCCCGCTTTGGCCAATTCAAGGATTCGCTCCAAAGCGCGAATATCCATGTACTCCACATCCACATACAAGCTGGAAAAGGCAGCATCTCCAACTTTTAACAGATCTCCGTCATAGGTCGCTTTTTCCAAGAAATATCGATTGATCCACAAAGGGTGATACCCCTCCGTCTCCTCTGGCACAAAGATATAGCGCATTTCATACTCTCCCCATACCCAGACCCGCTGCCTCTCTGGGGGATAGGGACCTTTCATTACGCCATCCTCGTAAGGGATGTAGACGGCTACGTCGGAATAGGTCTTGCCTCTCTGCATCAAGCCGGAAACTTTTTCCATGTAGGCATTGAAGGCGGGCAGTTCTGGCGTCAAGCTACCGCCCGGCCCAAAATAAGTAGTCGCGAAAAAGTCGATGCTGTCCACCCCTGCGGGGTTATAGGGCATCCCATGGTAAAAATGCTGATTCACCCCCTTGGCAAACAGGGCATCGGCTACCATCTTGAGGTCTGCGGTTTGTTCCTGGCGCAAGTAGGTAGCCGGGAAACCGTACATGCAGGTAAAGGTTTCGCTGGAAACCATGTGTTTGGAGGCCAGCGCCGCGGCAGAACTCACGATCAGGGAATAATTGGGGTTGTTCAGCATGGCCTCTGTCTCGGGAATGTCCACCAGCGAATAGGTAGTCATCACATCCGTGGGCGAGGCCAGGCATTGCACCCGGGACCAGGCCCCTAGCTCTTTGCATTTGCGCACGTAGGGCTTGTAAAAGCCTTCGGTCACATAATGATCCAGGTGCATCATGTAATCG
Source organism: uncultured Bacteroidia bacterium (assembly GCA_964521065.1). Lineage (GTDB taxonomy): Bacteria > Bacteroidota > Bacteroidia > J057 > J057 > CAYVAP01. The sequence continues at coordinate 4,186 of CAZFPQ010000116.1, forward strand.
TAGCGGACATCCGGGAAGGAGTCGAGGTTCTCCTCCATAAAGGGGAGGATGTCATAGCCAAACTTTGCTTGGAAGCTTTCGGCAAAGCCTGGGGTCCAGATCTTGTACTTAGAGTTCAGTTTGATCTCCCAGGAATCTGTGAAGAAGGCCGACTTAGAGCCTTGCAGGGCCCTTTCTAAGGCGGTTCCGACGGGCTCCGCGAACAGATTGAAGGCATTGCTATCCAAATGATTAATGACCAACATGGTATCTGGCCAAGCCCAGGAAAAAGTCAAGGTCTGTCGAAAGGAGCTGTCACCATAAATTTGGGTGGTATGGGCCTTGTCAATGTTGCCACCTGCCACTGGCCACGCGCTCCCGAAAGTAAAATCACAAGCTAAGCCAATCGAATCCGCATAGGATTTGGTATAGGTAACCATTTCGGACCACTCTGGACTGAGCCACTTCTGGGCACTGGTGTCCTTTGGATAGTAGCGGTTGTAAGAGCGCTCATACATGCGCTGATAGCGGTACAGGGGATAGACCCAGGCAATTTCCACCCCGCCAAAATTGTTCTCTTTGGCCCAGTCCAACTGATGTTTCACATCTTTTTGCTTGATCTCGGTAGCAAACCACCACCATCTGGTGCAGGGCTTGCTATTGGGATAATACTGAGGCCTGACCTCCTCTACCCTGCTAGTCGATGAGGGCTGGCAAGCGCTGAACAGGAGGCCAATGGCGAGTAAAGGGGCTAACAAGATGAGGGGTATAGATGTCCGCATGGGGAAAGTTAGGGAGATTTTGAGGTGGAGACCAAGTCAGAGTGGAATTGAGGGGATGGTTTTTCATCTGAACCTTTAAAGATGCCAATTATAACAGATTGACTTGGGCCAAGTTGAATTTAAAATAAGGGTACCCTGAAGAAACTGAATTGAGGAGTTCCTATCGAAATATGTAGACCTTAAATAAGCGCGTTAACAGAGGTTATAGCTCCACTATTTAAATATCAGGGAAAAGTCAAAAATACAGCTTACCATCGCTCCCTTCGATTTAGAGTTTTAATGTATATTCAGTGCTACGTCTTCATCATAATCACCATGATATTCCGCTTTCTCTCCTGCTGTTTTCTCAGTCTCTTCTCTACCTTGGCCACCGCTCAGGAGCACAACATTGTTAGCTATGGTGCCATAGCAGACGGCACAACCCTCAATACTATTGCCATTCAACACGCCATTGACAAGGCTCATGCCCAAGGAGGCGGTCGCGTGGTCATTCCTAAAGGGCGCTTTCTATCTGGAAGTATTGTCCTAAAGTCTGGGGTGGAGCTGCACCTAGAAAAAAATGCTGTCTTACTGGGAAGCAACAATCCAGATGATTACATCCGAATTCGCCGATGGAAGGCCTTGGTCATGGCGGATAGTGCGCACAACATTGCGATCAGTGGAAAGGGGGTAATTGATGGACAGGGGGCAGAACTGGCTTTGCACATGGATAGCTTGTTTTACTCAGGCATCCTGGATAGCAATATGTACAATTTCGTTGAAAAACGAGTAAAAGCGCACTTTCGGCCACAAATCGTGGAAGTAGTACTCTGTGACTCTATTTCCGTGACTGGTATTACGCTGCGAAATGCCGCTAGTTGGGTCCAATCATACGACCGCTCCTCTAACTTGTATATCAACCACATTCGCGTGGAGAGTGACGCTTATTGGAACAACGATGGATTGGACATCATTGATTGTCGTAACGTCATGGTCACGGACTGCTACATTAACTCGTCTGATGACGGAATTTGCTTAAAATCCTATGACCGGACCAAGCAGCATTTCTGCCAGAATATTTCCATTTCTAACTGTACGGTCCGGTCCAGCGCCAGCGCAGTCAAGTTTGGTACGGCTTCTTATTCAGGCTTCAGAGACATCAAGGTAAAGGGCATCAAGGTGTTTGACACCTTTCGCTCGGCGATTGCTTTGGAATGTATTCACGGGGGCTTTTTGGAGAATGTACTTGTAGAGGATATCAAGGCAACAAATACAGGCAATGCCATTTTTCTGCGGATCGGCCATAACCCACGCGCGGAAGAACCCGGCACACTCAAAGATGTCACGATTCGGAATGTAGAGGTAGAAGTGCCGTTTGAGCGAATGGATTATAGCTATAAAATCAGAGGCCCAGAGCTCCCTTTCTTCCATAACGTATTTCCCTCATCTATCACAGGAATTCCGGGTCATCCGGTGCAGAATGTCACCTTAGAGAATATCCAAATCACCTATCCTGGGCGAGGGAATAAAGCCTATGCCCACATGCCCACTTGGCGCCTAGATGCGGTTCCTGAAGCAAAAGAAGATTACCCTGAATTCTCTATGTTTGGGGAACTGCCGGCTTGGGGTTTCTACGTACGTCATGTAGAAGGCTTAACCATGAAAAATGTCCAGCTGATGATCAAAGAAGCCGATTATCGACCTGCGATCGTCTTGGATGATGTGAAAGGAGCCAGCTTCCAGGCCCTCTCCATCAAAGGGGATGAAAAGTCATCGGATCCCATATACGCTCACCAGTCTGAAGACATCACCATCAAAGAATAATTCGATGGAATTAGGGGTCATCCACTCTTCCCTTAAAATAGTCCATCCCGATTAATCAGATTCAGGAACCCTTCCTTCTGTCCTTTGCTGATGGGCAGTTCTTTGCCATCGATGTGCACCGTGTTTCCCACAATGCTTTCGATACAAGTCAGGTTAATGATATAGCTGCGATGAATGCGAGCAAATTGATCCTGGGGCAGGGCATCCATGAGTCGACTCAGAGATTGCAGGACGATGAGTTGGTCTTGAGAGGTGTGAATCCTCACGTATTCTCGCAATCCCTCTATGTAGCGGATATCGGCGTAATTGACCTGGACCAATCGCTGATCAGTTTTGACAAAAATGGATTGGCGACTGGGTTGTGGCTCTGGGGCGGGCATGGCCAATACGGGGGCAGAGGCTGCCGGTTGATGGTTGCGCCCCATGGCGCGGCTGACGGCCCGAAAAAATCGCTCAAAAACGATGGGTTTTAGCAAATAGTCTACCACTTCCAGGTCGTAGGCATTGACCGCATATTCAGCATAGGCGGTAGTAAGAATCGTAGCTGGTCGCTTACGAAGGGTTTTGAGAAATTCCAACCCAGTCAAATCTGGCATTTGGATATCAAGTAACAAGATATCCACCGGCTGGTTTTGCAAAACCACCTGCGCCTCTAGAGCCGTTTTACACTGCGCCACAACCTCTAGCTGAGGTATCTTGAGGGCATGCTCATGCAATAATTTGCGGGCCAGGGGTTCATCATCTACGATCAATACCTTGAAGGTGCTCATCATTTCCATGCTATTTAGGTTGAATGGTGAGGGGAGACAACTCGGCATGTGTACCCGTCTGCTCAACCAGATCAAGCTCTATACTTAGTTCTACTCGAAATTCATCTGCCCGTTTTTCAATGCTGAGGGTATGACGATCTGGGTAATTGAGTTCCAACTGTCTTTGGGCATTTTTGAGGCCAATACCCCCTTTCTCCTGAGAGTCCGCGTGACTCGGGCGGTAGCTGTTACAGAAAGTCATGCGCAACTGGTTGTGTTCCTCCACGCTGGCGGTGATGGAAATCCACCCTTCAGGGTTGGTCGCGAGGTCGCCATGCTTAAAGCTATTTTCCAAAAAACTGATCAATAGCAGAGGGGCGATTTGATGATGGTTCCTGATTCCCTCGAAATAAAAATCTACGTTCTTCTCCTCATCGTGCTGCAACTGCTGTAAGGCGATGTAACTCCCCATCAGTTCCATCTCCCTGAGTAGCTTGACCCGGGTGGTACTGCTGTCGTAGATCAGATATCGCATCAATTCCGAAAGCTGGGCTACCATTTTTGGGGCACGCTGATCTTGAACCAAGGTCAGCGAATAGAGATTATTCAAAGTATTGAAGAGAAAATGAGGGTTTACTTGGGATCGCAAAAATCGGAGCTCAGATCGAAGTTGCTCATTCTGGAGCTCTACCTGTTGCTGGCTTACCTGAAACCAACCCTCTACAAACTTGAATAGGGTTGACGCAAAGAGGAGCAAAGTGGTTAACGCAAAGGCCATAGGGCCTCGGTTGGGAAATATGGGATTGTGTTTGAGAATATATAAGTCGAGGCTAAAGCCCAAAAACTGCCCAAAAGCAATGAGGCCAACAAAAGAGAGAAAATAGCCAACATACCTCCTTCTGACTAACAAATGAGGGATCAACCAGGTGTAGTTGATGTAAACCAACCCCATGAAGATCAGGATATGGGTTGAGGCGAAAGCAAAGGGGCCATAGGTGCTGCTCTGGGCTGGCTGTGAGTTATAGGCCAGCAAGAGCCAAAGCCCCCAAAAAGTGATTTGAAGCCCCAACATGAAATAGCGGAAGCTTTGGGCATTTAAGTTTAACCCCAATGTAGAGGAGGAATAATCTTTACCTAATGAAAACCTGTTCTTTTCCATGGCACTTTAAAATAACGACCTTCCCTACTTTAAATCCCAAGTCTTTCAACCAAAGGAATAAATCTTTCCATCAATGATGAATTTCTCTCAACCAGACGTTCATGGAAGCAGATCGATGATTGGTGGGGCCTTTTGGGTAAATAGTTGATAATAGTTGAGGCGTAGAAAGTCAATCAGCTTTTTGCCCGTGAAACAAAAACACCCAAATCAACATGCGCTTCTTATTTGTTCTGTTTGCCATCCTCATCTCCATGCTGAGTGCTCAGGCTCAATCCTCCATCGAAGGCACTTGGGCCAATGAAGGAAATGACGCCCACGTCAAAATCACCTCACAGTCTGAGACCCTGAACGGCCATATCATTTGGCTAGCCGAAAAAAAAGCTCAAGACAAAGTTGGCACCAAGGTATTCCTAGGTCTAAGGCCAAAAGGGGATGAGTGGAAGGGAAAAGTATATTCTGTCAAGCGGGATGAGACCTACTCGGCTACCTACTCATTGGAAGATGCAGGAGAGACCATGAAGGTCGTTATCAGCGCAGGATTTCTCACCAAGACTCAGACCTGGACTCGGGTAAAATCCTAACTACCTATCCACAACCTATCCTGTGACTCTTGAATGTAGCTCAAAGAGGTGAGGGTCTGGATCCATTTGCCACCGCAAAGCTACCATAAAGTCGCTCTGCAATTCATTCTATCAATACTGTGATGTCATGATTCGAGCAGGTATTTTTCTGTTGAGTTTATTTTCCATTGGCTTTGCCCAAAATGCGTTTACGGTCATGTTTTGGCAGGATGAAGGCTCCGTACCGGCCGAACTCACTGCCTTGGTCCAGCGTGAGTTGAATACCATAGCCAATGGAAGGATGGCCATACAATATGAGCTTATAACCTGGCCAGCCCAACCCAAAAGTTCCTATGACGTCTTGATTACCCTGGGCCCCAGAAGCAGCCAGTTCATGGCCAATCAAGAGGAGTATGCCCAACCCGTCATCATTGGGACGGTCCTTGATCGAGAAATCCAGCAGCTGCCCGCCCTAGCCTCGGGAGGCTCAGGAAAGAAAAACCTCAACTACGTCACCTCCCCTTACGATACGGATAGGGATCTAGCCCTCTTCAAACAAATCATTGATTACCGGCACCTGGCTATTCTTCTCGATGCAGAATTGGCCAGCTTGGTTCAATCACAAAGTCAAGTACTGGATTCCTTGATGCGGTCAGATGAACAGGTTACCCTGATACCTATATCTGGTGGAGTGGCCACACCGGTTCGAGATCTATTACCTGAAGATTGTGACGCCATATACCTTTTGCCATTGGGGAAAGACTATGAAAAGGAGCAGTTATCAGTCCTTTTAGACACATTAAGTAGAGCTGGCTTTCCAACTTTTGCCATGCTAGGCAGTAGTTGGGTGGAAGCAGGAGCCATGGCAAGTCGCGCTCCCTCTGAATCAAGCTTAACGGTAGCAAGGCGTATTGCCCTAAACACTTTGGCGATCCTAGAAGGCCAACCAGCAGCAAAGCAACCCGTCCAAACCAACTCACAAGGCGAAGATTTTGTCATCAACTTCAAGGCAGTAGAGCGCAGCCAGGTGTACCCTTCTTGGCAGGCACTGGGCGAGGCTCGATTGATCAACCTAGACCTACAACCAGAAGGCACCCCTATCCATCTACGAGGGGTGATCATGGAAGCCCTGGAACAAAACCTGGGTTTCAAAATCAGTCAACAAGAAGCCGAAGCAGGAGAACAAGACATTCGACTGGCTTTGGCAGAGCTGCTACCCGAATTATCGGTCAATAGCAACTTTACGGCCATTGATGAGGCACGCTCCGCTGCTTCTTTTGGCGCTACCCAGCCCTATACCTTGGCTGCTAATGCGGAGCTCAACCAAGTCCTTTTTGCAGAGCCGCTATATGCCAACCTGCGCATCCAAAAATTGCTACAAGCCAGCCGAATTGCGGCTCAAGATCAATCCGAGTTGGATGCGGTATTAGATGCCTCTGAAGCATATTTCAATGTCCTCTTAGCGGCTTCGGTGGTACAATTACAAAACAAGAACGTAGACAATACCCGAATCAACCTAAACCTGGCCAATGACAAGGAAGCCGTGGGATACTCGGGCGTTTCGGAAGTATACCGCTGGGAGTCTCAGTTGGCCCTGAACAAGATTGACCTGAATGATGCCCAGGCCAACTATCGCAGCGCCCAATTCAACCTCAATCAGGTGCTCAACCGAGACCAAGCTAAGCCTTTTGCTCTTGCTAAGGCAGAATTAGGAGACAGCCTCCTTTCCATCTTGGACAATCGCCTTTTCACTTACTTGAGCAACCCAGGCCAATTGGACATCCTATCCAACTTCCTAGTTGCCGAAGGGCGGAGAAATCTTCCTGAGTTAGAGCAGATTCAGCTAAGTCTTCAAGCACAAGAAAGGCTCCTAAAATCAAATAATCGGGCGTTTTATACGCCTACCTTGGGCTTAAATGCCCAAACCGGATACAACATCTACCAAGGAGGCTACGAGTCAGATACACAGCTCCCCCCTGAGTTCGCCAGCGTTTTGCCAGAGCCTGTCACCGGGCTTACCTATAGTGTAGCCGTAGGGCTAAGCCTGCCACTGTACCAAGGCCATGGCCGCTCTGCCCAGCAACAGCAGACCAGCGTCAACTTGGCCAGACTCAGAAACCAACAACAAGACCTGCAAAACCAGTTGGAGTTACGTATCCGCAGCAGCCTGCAAAATGCGGGAGCTTCTTTTGCAGAAATAGGCTTGGCCCAAAAAGCAGCCAATGCCGCTAGAGAAAACCTCCGAATCGCTCAAGATGGCTATCGAGAAGGACTGGTGCCCATTGCCCAGTTGATTGATGCCCAAGAGGCCGCCCTGCAAACAGACATCCTGGCCAGCAATGCCGTGTACTCGTTCTTATTAGACTATCTCCGGGTAGAGCGATCCATCGGATTTTACTATTTCTTGGCCGATGCCGAGGAACAAGCCCAATTCTTTGCCCGAGCTCGTCAATACTTTGACCAATAACCCCCATTTCTTCCCGACTTATACCTCCTTCGAATGAAAAGTCCTATGTACCAGTCCATTCGTTATACTAGGCCATGGAATCAGGCTCTACTTTGCCTCCTTCTTCCCCTGCTCTTTAGCGCCTGCAACTCAGGAGAAAGCTACGAAGAACCCCCCATCCGACCAGTCCGCTACTACCAATTGGAGACCCGAAATTTGAGTGAAGCAGCTACCTTCACCGGGGTAACCAAATCAGGGCAAGAGGCCGCTCTTGCCTTCAAGGTTGCGGGAGTAGTTGAGACCCTAGGCGTCAAAAATGGCCAGCGGGTTAGGCGCAACCAAGTGATCGCCACCCTCGATCCAGAAGATTATGCCCTTCAGGTGGAGCAGGCCAATGTCCAAGTAAAGCAAGCGGAAACCAGTCTCAATGTGGCACGCTCTACCTATGAGCGGGTGGAACGCCTTTACGCGGGCAATAGCGTTTCTCTGAGCGAGTTTGAGCAAGCCAAAGGAAACTACGAGGCCAGCGAAGCGCAACTTGCTGCGGCCAAGCAGCAGGTGCAAGCCGCCCAAAATCAGTTAAGCTACACCCAGTTAAAGGCTCCCTTTTCGGGGGTAATCAGCAATGTCAATATCGAAGAAGGAGAATTGGCGGGAGTAGGAAACCCCATTGCCATTTTAGATACGGAAGGACAAGCCGAAGTAGAAGTAGGACTGGCCGATCGCTACATTGGCAAAGTACAACAAGGCATGCCTGTCACCATTCGTCTCTCAGCCTACCCCGGGCAGTCATTCAAGGGAGAAGTGATGGAGGTATCCTACAGCCAGAGTCAATCGACGACCTACCCTGTTCGGGCACGATTCACCGACACCAAGCAAGACATCAGACCGGGTTTATCGGCAGAGGTAGCGTTTAACATCAGCCAATCAAGTACCTCTCCGGCTATGTTGATCCCCGCCAAATCGGTGGGCGAAAATGCCCAGGGCCAGCGCTTTGTGTATCGCCTAGCAGGGGCAGGAGATACCCTGACCGTAGAACAGCAATCGGTTGAGTTGGGAGAATTGGGGCCCGAAGGTTTCATCTTGCTCGAAGGACTTTCTCCTGGAGATCGCATCGCCACGGCAGGACTTAGCTCATTACTCCCAGGCATGCAAGTCCGTCTCTTAGAATAGTTCGATGCCATAGTGGCTTTTGTTGGAATAAAAACTGACGAAAAACCATTGGCCTAGGTCCTTATTTACCATCCATCCTCAATCAGCCTCTGTTTTGAACCTCACCAGACTCTCCCTAGATAATAGCCGGGTCACCATCACCCTTGTCCTTGTGGCAACTTTATTAGGCATTACGACCTACTTAGGCTTGGAGCGCAACAGTATGCCCCCCTTTACCATTCGAGTAGCCCAAGTAGTCACGGTCTTTCCGGGGGCAGGTCCGGAGCGGGTCGAATCCTTGGTCACCGACCCTCTTGAGCAAGTAGTGCAAGAGTTACCGGAACTTGAATACGTGACCAGTGAATCTCGCACGGGGGTATCCATCATTCAGGTCAACATCCGCGATGATGTGCCCGATCAAAATCTGCAGGAAATATGGGATCGATTGAGACGCAAAATCGATGCAATCCGCAGTACCCTGCCAGACAACATTTCCGATCCAGATATCAAAGACGACGGCATCGGTGTGGTCTATGGCATCATGCTGGGAATGGAAAATGATGGTTTTAGCTTGGCCGAATTGGCTGATTATGCAGACCTCATCAAAGGGCAACTCATTCGAATTGACGATGCGGCCCGGGTCAAGGTCATGGGGCTGCAAGAAGAGCAAATTTTCATTGAGTATGACCATGCAAAATTGGCGCAAGTAGGCCTCAGTGCTGGTCAGTTGCAAAACTATATCTCCTCCACCAATATTCTCTTTCCAGGTGGGCAAGTCAACTTGCAGGATGAGAGGATCATCTTGGAACCGACGGGCAACTTTGAATCCCTGCAAGATTTGGAGCGTTTGTTGATTCCCGTAGGGCAGATGGGAGAAAGTGTTTACCTAGGCGATATCAGTACTATCCGCCGGGCCTATGAAAGCCCGCAAGAAAGAATCGTACGGGTCAATGGCTCCCAGGGATTGGCAATCTCTGTTTCTTTGAAAGAAGGAGCCAACATTGTCGAGTTGGGTCGGCAAATTGACACCCAAATCGCGGAGCTAAGCAAAGAGCTCCCGATAGGAATCACCCTATACCGGGCTGCCTCTCAAGATGCCGAAGTAGAACAATCCATCAACGACTTTTTGGGCAATCTAGGGCAGTCGGTACTTATCGTCCTTTTGACCATGTTTCTATTTCTGGGCTTACGCACGGGCGTGGTGGTAGCCAGCCTAATCCCCTTGGCCATCATCACCACCTTGTTTTTGATGGGAAACCTGGGCGTGGGACTCAACAAAGTCTCTCTTGCCGCCTTGATAATGGCCTTGGGCATGTTGGTAGACAATGCCATCGTGATGGCAGAGTCCATCATGGTCAAGATGGAAGAGGGTGAAAAGGCAAGAGATGCTGCCATCGACTCCTGCCGAGAATTGGCCATACCCTTGTTGATTTCTTCCCTCACTACCTCGGCTGCTTTTCTGTCTTTTTTCCTAGCAGAATCAACTTTAGGAGAAGTAGTTGGACCTCTATTCGTGGTTATTTCTCTGGCACTGCTGTCTTCTTGGCTACTTTCCCTAACCGTAGTTTCCTTGCTTGCCACCTTGCTCATCAAGGTGAAGCAGGAAGGTAAAGACCAAGCAGCAACGAAGGAAAGCAACTCCATTTTTTCCAGAATCAACAAATTCTACGTCAAGGTATTGGTTCCCGTCTTGAAACGCCCCCTCTTCTTTTTGTTGGCCATCGTCGTGGCCTTTGGCTTCTCAATAATGGGACTGGGGAAGTTGCCATTTATCTTTTTTCCCGACTCAGAACGAAATCTGATCACGGTAGACATCAACTTGCCAACCGGTACCCGCATCGAGCGTTCTGAAGCAGCTATTCAATCCCTAGAAGCTTTTCTTGCAGATAGTTTATTGATCACCGGTGATCGTACACGCGGGGTAAAAACGTGGACTTCCTTCGTAGGAGAAGGTCCGGAGAGCTATGACCTAGGCTATCAGCGATCTCAACCTCAGACGAACTACGCCCACATTTTGGTCAATACCCGCTCTGGTGAAGACAACCAATTGGTCATCGATGCCATCAACCGCTTTGCATTTGAACAAATGCCAGATGCAGAGGTAAAGGCCCAACGCCTGAAACAAGGAGGAGGCTCAGGTGTACCCGTTCAGGTTCGGGTATCAGGTGCGGCTCCTGATCAGCTCTTCCGTATTTCTGAAGAAATCAGGGCCAAACTAAATTCCATTCCAGGTACCCAGAACTTGTCCGATGATTGGGGTCCTAAAATCAAGAAGCTGGTCGTCGACATTGATGAAACCAAAGCAAGAAGAGCCGGGGTGAGCAACCAGGATATAGCTTTATCTCTACAGACCGCCCTTTCGGGTTTTGAGACGGGTGACTTTCGCCAGGGGGCTGACAACCTGCCCATTTTATTGAGGAGCCTCAATAGCCAGCAGCTGGATATTGCCCAGCTCCAGACCATCGACATCTTTGCCCAAAGTACCGGCCGCTCGGTCCCCCTGGCCCAAGTGGCGAGTTTGAAACCAGCTTGGCAATACGCCAAAATCAAACGCAGGGACTTGTTTCGGACCATCACCATCAACGCTTATCTCCAGGGCGGAT
>CAZFPQ010000116.1:15428-22139 GCA_964521065.1 uncultured Bacteroidia bacterium
CACGGCTTCTCAAATTACCGATGAGCTAGCTCCCTGGTTAGAAGCAGAATCAGTCACGTGGCCCGAAGGCTACAAATATGAGCTCGGAGGAGAAGCCGAAGACAGCGCGGCAGGCCTGAATGCAGTAATTGAAAAGCTCCCCTTGTCTGGCTTCCTGATCATCTTACTTCTCATTCTCCAGTTCAACTCCTTCCGCAAAACGGCCATTGTGCTCGGGGCCATTCCTCTCGGATTGATTGGTGTGGTACTCGGCTTGATACTTTTCCAATCCTACTTTGGATTCTTTGCCTTCCTAGGGATCATTTCTCTGGCCGGTATCATCATCAACAACGCCATCGTGCTCCTAGACCGGATAGAGTTAGAGCAGGCAGAAAATGGACTTTCTCCTTGGGATGCCATCATCGCCGCCTGCCAACAGCGTCTTAGGCCTATTCTGCTCACCACCTTCACCACTACCCTGGGCCTGATTCCCCTGTATTTGGGGGGAGGACTCATGTGGGAGCCGATGGCCATCGGCATCATGGTGGGGCTCTTATTCGGGACCATCATCACCCTGCTGTTTGTGCCAGTGATGTATTTATTGCTGTATCGGGTAAGAGAGGCTTAATCTCCCTTACACAATTAAGTAGGAGGCCAAAAGAAAAACGGTAAGCGGGGTACGGGAGTACGGGGTAGGTTGCTGTATCCATTCATTTTTATATCCATAGCCCTTACCGCCATACCCCGATTTCTTCTGTCCAAATACTTAAATTCCGCGCCAGGGGAGGGAAAATCCGTCTCATCTGTGGCGAGGAATTTTACATATTGTAACTGGAAGAACAGCCATTCCCTTTTTGAAAAGCTAGGCCCCAAATTGAGAATCGACCTCACCCAATCTGCCTCTCACCACCACAAAATTGACCTAACCCAGCTAGGACTAAAACCCTTAATTGAAGCCAATTAGCTTCCTATTGCGTTTAAACCGCCTTGAGACCATAAAGTCCACTTGCCTGGTCTAAAGCATTCCTATCAAGGCCTTTGCATGGAGCGAATAGGCCTACTTTTTGCGAAAGACTTGGGATTTCATACTGATGCTTATCTTTTGGGCGTTTCTTGGGTCAATGGGTTTTGTTTGAAATGGATAATTCAAAAGTTGTAGCCTGCTTATTTTTCCTCGTGCTTGGGGTTGGTTGGATTCAAGTGGCAGGGCAAAATAACGGGGTAACTGGCCAGTTGGCCTCTATCAATGGTTTTGAAGGATTTGTCTCTCAAAGCGACTTTTCGACACAGGGAGACTCATTGATTCATCAGACTTTCTCTTTCCAAAGTCTTGATCTACCCACCTTAGTCGATAAGGGGGATCGCTTCTTGAGCATAGAGGGTCATCTGTTGAATAAAGCCCCTGATAGCTCCTGGTCGATTATTTTGGGAGACTTTTCCCAAGGTGGGCCAGCGACCCTAAAGGATCATGCCCTGCAGATCCCGCTAAGTGGGACAGAGCAACAATTTGAGTTTAGCTTCCAATCTGGGCAGGCTTCTGGCTCCTGGCAGCATCAAGTGATTCCCCTCCAGGCCTCTAGAGTCAAGTACCCTTTATTCCAAAGTCAGTTTACCCTAGTTGAGGGGACTCCTCAAGGCAAGATTCAACTAAAGGACCAAGAGCAAGTCATGCTAGGGCGCTTTTTAAAGGGGGGATTTGCTCATGATGTTTGGGAAATGGATCACCTGCAAGACCTGGATCGCCGCGAGGAGTGGTACTTTCGGGAGGGAAGATTAGAAAAAATGATCATTCAAGGTGGTCAGTTCTCAGACACCTTGGAGGTATACCCATTGATACAAGACCAACAAACCACAGTCAGTTTAGATGGCAATTATTTTCGAATTTTGGCCCTTCAGGGACGATTCGATAGCCTCCGCTACCAAGAATTGGGAGGAAGCATGCATGCTTTATTGAAGGCCCAAGCAGGTTATCTCGCCACTGCCGAGGATATATTTCGGGACCTCCAGGAATTGGGAATCAAGACAGTTTGGCCAGTTTTTAAAGTAAAAGTCAATCATTATCCCCTGAACACCGAAGAGGAAACCCAGATGCTCCGCATGGCCGAAGAGCTTCAAAAGATGGAGGAAATCAGCGAATCATTGCTGCGTAGCACCCGCCTCAACATTCTCAAGCACGCTGATCCCGAGGTAGATTTTTGGCTAGCCAGCACCGAAGAAATCAGTCAAAACTGGGTTCAGCCCCTTCGGCAGACCCAAGACATAGCCAAGGCAGGATTGCTCCCCTTCGTAGACCGACCGCGGCTAACGGAGCTTCTAGATTTGGATGAGCCCCTTGATTTCAACATTCGCTTAGAAGGCCAAACTGGGCCTAACACGTTCATCGGACCAGCCCCAGACACCCTCGAAAACACCGAGACCAGCTTGTCCTATCTGACCCGCATGAGTCAATATGCCTACTCAAGTATCAACTGGTTAGAAAAACAATTGGTATCAAAGCTCACTGATCAAGTTCAGTGGGAAGAAATAGAAGTCTTGGAAGCCCAGATGCTCCGAGAAACAGACTTATTGAACCAATGGATCGATTCGCTGAGCCACACACTGACTGAGCCCTACCTTCCTGCCCTACTCCACCTCAAAGCCCTGGCCAGTAGCAGCCTGCGACAGTATTCGGAAGAGGAGGCCCTAGAGAAAAAAACAAGCCTAGCCGAAGCCAGCCTAAACTGCTTAATCCAGCTTCAGTCCTTGGCCGCAACTTTGGCCCAATTACCAGCTAGAGCCGATAGTTTAGAAGCCTTGTACACCGAGCAAGTATGGAACCCTTTTACGGCGACCACCATGCAAGATCAGGTTAAACCACGCTTGATTAAAGCTTACCAAAGCACTCTGATCCCCTACTTGCTAACTTCTCTAGAGGCGGAATCAGATTGTGCGGCAGCAGGCCGATACCAATCCCAATTCGACATGCTCTTTAAGCGCATGAAGCAATACCGCACCCAAAACACCTCCAAACTTGAACGTAAGCTGCGTCAAGCCAGCGATCCCTTGGAACTCTTGGAATGGTTTGACATTACCCTATGACTATCCCCTGTTCAGACTCGATATGAAGAAGATCTTTTACGCAACCGGGATACTAATTTGCCTAGGAGGTTCCTTGAGGGCACAGGAGCGAGATCTACCCGAAACGACTCTATTCAAGGACCCAGTTTCCCGGCTCTGGTTCAACACCTATGGCAACATCCGGGTCTCAGACCACCTATTTTGGGTAGCACAAACCCATTTCCGCTTTCAGGAAAGCGAAGGAATTCCCTTCGCTGGTCAGATCGCCCAAGTTTATAATCGCCATGCCCTTAGCTATCTCTTCTCTAAAAAGTTTGTTGCCAGCCTCGGGGGAGTTTTACGCCTAAATTTTAACACCAATCAAAGCAGTCTTGACCGCCCCTTCGTTCCAGAGTGGCGGATTTGGCATGAATACCAGTTCGCCATGCCTCTGTCCCGGCTGATGGTCTATCATCGAATCCGCATAGAGCATCGCTGGACCAAGGGCTTTAAGGACGGCAGTCCCTACATTTTTCGAAACCGCTGGCGTTACATGTTTCGAGCCAAGTTGCCCATCAACAAACCCAAACTGGTACCCAAGACCTTTTACTTCGCCCCAGAAGCAGAACTAATCATGCAAAGTGGAAAGCCCGTCATCAATAGCCCTATGGAAGATTTGCGTTTAACGGCCTCTTTGGGTTACATCATCCGCCCCCAGCTTTCAGTAGCGGCAGGTCTGATGTATTCTCAGGGACAAGAGTTATCTAATGGGGATGTGTTTAACCAAAAGTGGACCATTCGCTTACATGTGTATTTCTCCCCAGACTTTCGCAGGATCGAGAATCGCCTTCCAGCGGTTAATTGAGAAGTTGGAAGATTGGGATGACACCCAGAAAGCAAGCCATTAACGTTCTAGCGACCCCAGAAAGCGTACTATTTAAGAGAATAATCATTCCGCCTAGATAAAGTTTTGACCTGATGAACAAGCAAACCCAACGCAGCATTTTCTTCCTCAGCCTGATGCTGAGCCTGGCTTTGGCGGTCTTTTGGGGCTCGCGTGCCAGCAAGTACCAAAGCCAGCTGGAAGAATTACGCCATGATCCCCGAGCCATACAAGACAGCATCAAAGTGGCCTGGTTTCAAGGCCTCATCAAGGTAGACTCCTTGATGCTAACAGGCCGTGTGGGGCAGGCCCAAAGGGTCTTTGACTCTCTAGCCCAAGCAGCAGAATCATTTCCGGAGCTGAGCGCTGCGCTATCCTTGCGAAGCCACAACTTCAATCAGATCCGGCAACTCCAAAGGCGCCTAAGCCTCTTTGAAGGAAAGGATACTTATCAAGAAATGGCAGCAAGTCTGCTTGACAAAAGGCTGCAAATTGATTCTTTATCTGAGCGACTTAGCTATGCACATCAGCAGCAGGACACCCAACTAGACTCCATGGCCTTTGCTTTGGAAAAGGCGGAAATGAGAACCGAAATTTTACGTACCCAGCTCGCCAACAAAACTTCTGTGGGCTACCTGACCTTTAGCGATGCCAAAGGTGAAAAAGTTCATTACGTAGGCGAAGTCAGTCAAGCACAAGCGCAAGGATGGGGCATAGGGATCACCGAAAGTGGAATCAGGTACGAGGGAGAGTGGCAAAAGAATCGGAAGCACGGTGAAGGGGTCTTGCATTGGCCTGACAAAGAATACTACAAAGGCCAGTTTGTTCAAGGACAGCGATATGGCCAGGGGAACTACTATTGGCCAGACGGGGAAATGTTCTCAGGAGAATGGAAAAATGACCAGAGAAATGGACGGGGGATTTTCTACAGCAAAGATGGAGAAATCATGGCCCAAGGAGTTTGGGAGAACAACAAGTTCAGAAAAGCCAATCGAGAGTAAGGGCAGTTTGGGTTTTGCCCGTTCCCAAGTCTTTGGTCTTGTTTGATTTAAAGTTAATTCCTTTCCCATGGCCCCTAACGCCATACCTAGGATTCTTATGTCCACCTACACATATACCTGTCTCTAAAAAATGAAGCCCTCCACCAGTTTATCGGCAGAAAGGCTTCATTGCTTTTGTAGGAGACAAAAAACTAATCTCGGGGGCGCTGTGGCCGGGGAGTTTGGGGAGTTTTTAGCTTCAGGGGTTGGGGATCCACCTGCTTGGCTTGAACTTGGAATGATTCTTGAAATTCAACTGGCATGGGTAATACCACCGTATCTTGGGCTGAGGCCTGAGGAGTATTGAGGTTAAGCAAGCCGAATAATAAGAAGGTCGTGATCATGATGAGGTGTGTTTGAGTACAATACAAACATAGAGCATCGCCCTCCCTTATTGATCCATTTTGACCTAAACGGTTAAATTCTACTCATCAATTGGCCCGATCCAGGATCAACCGCTTTACCGGACATTTTTCTGACTCTAAACATCGTACCATTCACGCAAGCGCTGATCATCAAGGACTTGCTCGACCAGCTGTTCCTTGGTAAACTCCTCCCGAAAGGGGGAGTCGCGCTGCAGACGGGACTGTTTTTCATGTACAACCTTGACCAATTCTCCAGATTTTTCTGCTAGAAAATCGGAGATTCGCTTTCGAGTTTCCAGGTTAAATCGAAGATCCTTGGGATTTATGTGACCAGAAGCAATCCCGGCTTTGGTCTTCTTCTTACAACGGCAAGGATTTTTGGGATTGACCAGGCCACATTGCCGATCCATGAATTGATACAGGTCTTTACGTGCCCGGTGCAGCATCACCCTAAAATTCCCCGGGCTTGTTTCCAACAACTCTGCTCCCAATTGGTGATCTAGGCCAAATAGTTCTCCTAATACATAGACCAATCTCTGCTTTCGATCTAGGCACAACAGCATGCCGCTCATGCAGCGCAGGCGCCAATCCTCAATGGACTCCTTTAGTTCCATTTCCTCCTGAGCACTCAACTCTTGATCAGGCGTCTGATCTAGAACTGTCTGAAAAGCATCAAAATTAGGAGCTTTGATCTCGCAGTGCTGCTTTTTCATCTTTAGGAAATGATTGAACACAATGCGGTACAACCAAGCCCGAAACTCGCCCTCCTGCCGATATTGGCTGAGTTTGGTAACCACCTTGACCAATGCCTCTTGGGTAAGGTCCAAGGCATCGTCTGGGTCATAGACCAACTTCCAGGCCACATTGTAGATGTAAGGTTGGTGTCTCCTCACCAAGGCCTCTAAGGCTTCTTTTTGTCCATCTAGGGCTTTTTGCACCAACGTCTGATCTGACTCATCTTGGAGATACTGTAAGCGAAAAGGGTGATCAACAGCAGGCATACTCATGGTTAAATCAATATTAGGTGGGCTTAGCATAGGCACTGAGACCGATCAAGGAGTCACGTAACTTTAGTTTTGGGTCTCTTACACGCCTAAGAGGCTGTTTGGATGTTGAGTTTACGGCCTAAACTTGTCTTTTTTGAACCTGACTGCGCCGATTTTTCTCGCAATAGCCCGCTATTCCTCCAAAAATCTACTTGTCAGAACCAAAAAATCCAGCGTTTGGGCTCGAAATACCAAACCCCAAACAGCCTCTAAAGAATAGGTACCTAATAAGAATGATCCTCTGGTCAGGTAGGTGTTACAGATTTTAAGAAGTTTTTTGGGGAACAGAAAAAAACAACATGAAGGTTTTGCGCCGATATTTCATGCCAGATCAAGGAAGAAAAGTCAAGTTTGGCGGGCCA
>CAZFPQ010000117.1:0-22107 GCA_964521065.1 uncultured Bacteroidia bacterium
ATAAACCCATAAACCCATAAACCCATAAACCCATAAACCCATAAACCCATAAACCAGTACTTTTTTAACGAGGGAAGGATAAGCAAAAGCAAATAGTAAGCTACAAAAAATGAGGATGAGGCGTCCAGCTTTTAGCCTTTTGCCTCATCCCTACTACCTACAGTACAAACAGGGGGGTAGGTGATACTTCCTACATCTTTTGTACCCTAAAGCTTTGGATGGCACGGTTGCCGCTCGAAACCCGGACCAAGTAGATTCCACTTGGAAGGTGAGAGAGGTCAAGCTGACTTTGACTTGAAGGCAGGTTTCGCTGGAATAGGAGACCGCCTCTTAGGTCTAGTACTGCAACTGACAATTCGCCACCGTTTTCTCTCTGAATGATTAAACTACCTTGGGTTGGGTTAGGGTAAACCTTGACCTCGCCCAATTCCTTACCTCGATCTCCAATGGAGGTTACTTGCAGATCAGACTGATGGAAACCTTGGGTAAGCGTAAGGCTACCCGAAAAAGACTCGATCATCAGTTCTCCCACGGTCCATTCCACGTAAAGGCTGTTGGTCGAAAAAGTCTCCCCTGCGGTCGCTACGACCTCTGGACCTAGGTTTTGGGCGTTAAGGGCATTTGCTGCCAAGACTAGGTAGAGACAGTTAATCAGTTTTCTCATCGCTCTATTCCGTTTTCTTCGTTAGAAGTAGAACCAATCTTGAATTGACGATCTTTGCCGTACCCTTGAGGGTAATAGTACAATCCCTTTTCACTAGGTTCTTTATCCATTTCAGCTTGATAAGGATGGTCATGTGCCCAGGGGTCATCTCGCTTGGCGCTAATTTGCCAAGAGACCTTCATGCCAGGCTGGCCGCCAGCAATGGCGAATTGATTATTGCTGACCTCTTGCGCTACGTAGACAGGGGCAAAACCACCAATGCAAGTCAATTGGTAGTGGAAATCGGTGTTCAAGGCTTCAAAATAGCTGGGCATCGAAACCATGGCTTGACCATTGCCGTCTAGCTGGACCGTGCCATGGTAATAAGTCACATGGTCAGGGGATTCGACTGCGTTGTGGGCGAGGATCTTGTTGGCTGGATCTAGGGGGTGGTCCAGGATAAAGTTTTTGTTGCCGGAGTTCACGGAAAAGTCTCCAGTGACCACCACATCATTGTCATTCTGGACTTGAAATACATTGTCTCCGTTTGCCTTTTCAAAATTGGCAATAATGCTGTTAGCAGTACCTAAATCGTCCTTAGATCTCACTTGCAGGGTCACATTGTTCGTGATGCGGTTGATCCCCACGTTTCGCCCTCGCCCTACTTCAAAGATGTCGCGGCCTGAGGTATCCTCTACCTGTAATACGGTCGAATTTCCAGCCTGATTGCGGATGTTCAAGTCAATGAAGCTGAAGGTTTGGGTGATGCCGACTTCTTTTTCAAAAGTGACTCGACCATTGCTTGCTAACCTGATGTCACCCTCTCGATCGGAGTCTGCCGAAAAATTGATGCCTCTAGATCCAACGATTTCGCCGACTCCTAACAGCGCAGAGTCGTCAGCTATGCGGATGTTGCCATTTACGAATAGTTTGGCATCTTCCGGTACCAGAGAGGTGGAATCGGTAAAAACAGAATCGCTGATGCCAATGGCTACAGTTTGGGTGGTATCAACGAAAACCACATTGCTATCAAGTTGCCATAAAGATGGCTTGGCGTTGCTGATCTCGTTTCCGTCGATGAGAATGCCTTCACCAGCAATCAAGTCTACGCTCCCGGCTTTATCAGCAAAGATGGCATAGGGCACTGATAGCAATCGACTGGCACCCAGTAGCTGATAGCTCACTCCACCGGCTTGATCTACTTCTACTTGGAGATAGTGGTCTCCGTTTTTCCAGTCGATTTCTTCAAACAGGCCAGAGAGGTTGGCACCTTCACCGATGTTCAGCGCAACCAGTCCAATTGCTGAGGTAGTGGCCTGGTGAAACTCCTGATACACAATAGGTCCCGTTTCCGAACCGTCTAGGATGCTAATCCGGATGCTTACCAACTGACCCGTAATGGGAGCATTGCTGGCGTCGCGGATCACGGCCTGATACTTGAATGCGGCAGGACTCTGGGCCCAAACTTGGGTGACGAAAAGCCAACCCAGTAGAAAGGTGAATGTGAGGTGTTTTAAAAGGGTTTTCATTGATTTAGATAATGAAATGGTTTAAGGTTAATGAGTTCTTTGATGAGGAGTCCATCGCTCCATCCTCGACATGTTGAGGACGAGACAAAAGGACATGGGCGGAGTATTGAGCCAATGATTTGGCAAAATCAGGTGAAACAGATTCTGGAGTTAAGGGACACTCAAAAAATAAGTTATGCCCTTTTGTTTGGCCTTCTGCCCCATCTCTTCGTCAGAAAATCCTCTCTTAGCTCAATAAGGTCGGTTTTCCTTCCTTGATCTGGAACAAAATTCCTACGCAAAAGCGACATGTTATTTTTTTCGTATTCCTAACAGTCGTTTAATGTCGACCATTACTGGCCACTCGCCATTATTGCGGTCAAGCTGATTGTTGGTATTGCAGAGAAGACGTTTTGAGTTGTTGGCTTTGATAGATTTTGACATGATGGAATGAGTTGCAGTACACTCAGTAATATTATTGGAAGCCAATACACTCAAAACCCGATGTAGCAGGGGTTCTAATTCATGGTTTTTTCTAGAAGGGGTTAGGGTGTTAAGGTTGTTGTTGCTCTTACACTTCAATATTACTGAGTTTTTGATTTCCCGTTGGCCAAAGCAGGACGAAATGGGTATAGCTCAGGCTAAGTCGGGAAAAAGGCTGAAAGAAGCTTTAACCTTTTGCTAAGAAGCATTAACGCAGCATTAACAAACGAGGTAAGGGACTCTGCGTATTTGATGCATGTACGAGCAACTATAAGATAGCATTATGAACATAAAAACAATCATCGGAGTCTTGCTGGCAGGTGCCTTTGGTGCCGGAATCACCTTAGGCCTCACTGGCAATCTTCTCCCCAAAGAAAAAGAATCGATCATCCGGGTTGAGCATCACAATGGGCTCCCCGTCACCTCAGCCCGCTATGGTAACGACACGGGTCTGCTGGATTTTACCATTGCTGCTGAGCGAACCATGCCTGCGGTGGTACACATCAAATCTACATCTACGCGACCCAGCCGAAGTGGAGGCCGAAGTCAAGTTCCAGATATATTAAGAGAATTTTTTGGCCCAGATGCCCAAATCCAGCCCAACTCCCCTCGCCCTAGCGTAGGTAGTGGTTCTGGAGTGATTCTCTCCGAGGATGGTTACATCGTCACCAATAACCACGTAATCGACCGGGCCGATGACATTGAAGTGGTGCTCAATGACAATCGCTCTTACAAGGCTGAGGTCATTGGGACCGATCCCATGACCGATTTAGCCTTGATCAAAATAGAACAGGATGGGCTGACCAGTGTGACGTTGGCCAATTCCGATGAGGTCCAAGTGGGAGAGTGGGTATTGGCGGTGGGTAACCCCTTTAGCCTGAACTCTACCGCTACCGCAGGCATCGTCAGTGCCAAAGGCCGAAACATCAATATCCTAAGGGATCAGGCCGCCATTGAGTCCTTCATCCAAACGGATGCGGCAGTAAATCCAGGAAACAGTGGAGGGGCCTTGGTCAATCTCAATGGAGAGCTAGTAGGCATCAATACAGCCATTGCGAGCCCTACCGGAGCTTACTCAGGATATGCCTTTGCCGTGCCCAGCAACCTCATGCGCAAGGTCATCGAAGACTTGATGGAATACGGTAAGGTTCAACGGGGCTACCTGGGGGTTATGATACGCAATGTAGACGCGGGACTTGCCGATGAGAAAGGCTTAGACGTCACAGAAGGAGTATATGTGAGCGATCTGGTGGCAAATGGCGCCGCAGAAGACGCAGGACTAGAGACTGGAGACGTCATACTTTCGGTAGACGGACGCTTGGTTAGGACTTCTCCTGAGCTACAAGCGTCGATTGGCACCCACCGCCCTGGCGACAAGGTCACGTTAGAAGTAGATCGTGACGGACGCCGTAAGGAAATTTCGGTTGTATTGAAGGATGGATCCGGTAACGCTCAGATTGCGCAACGCCGTGAAGAAGGATCTGTGCTGCAATCCCTAGGAGCAGAATTGACTGAAGCTGAGAAGGGAGTAAAAGTGTCGCGTCTCTACCAAGGGAAACTGCGTCAGCAAACAGACCTTCGTGAAGGGTTCATTATCCAACGCATCAATGATCAGGAAGTGGACTCAGTAGAGGAAGTAGAAGATATCTTGGAAAACCGTAAAGGAGGAGTCATGCTAGAAGGAGTCTATGAAGACTATCCTGGCACCTATTACTACGCCTTTGGCATGTAAGAGCTGATAGTTGCTTTTTCTTTTAGACTTTGATGGAGCCCGCCATTCGGCGGGCTTTTTTGCGTTTGTAATAAGGATCTTCTCTCTTTTCTAAAAAAAAGAATATTTGTTCGGGGAACCTCCCTCAACTTCTGCGTCAGCTTATTGAATGACGAAAATTCGGGACTTACCTCCTATGATGTAAGTCTAGCAACCCTAAGCAGAAGAGATACCATGAATGAACTACAGAAAAAGCACATGTACCGGTTGAGGCGAGTAATAGGCTGGCTAGGCTTGGTCTTGCCCATCAGCCTGGTGTTAACTGATTCACTGATGGTCGGAGAGTTTCGCGTGTTGTCATCCATCAGTCATTATTATTACTCGGCTGGTAGCATTTTCTTTACGGGAACCTTGATCCTTTTTGGCGTACTGTTGGGAGCTTACCAGGGCTATCCTAACCCTCAGTCTTCAGATCAGCGCGCGATTAGATTTTTGTCCGACCGCTCCTTGACGGCTATTTCCAGTATTTCAGCCTTTATGACCATGCTAATTCCGACTCAGTGTGATGGCTCGGGGCATGACTTTAGCTTCTGCTGTGAAGGAGTGGGACTCGTAGAACCATTTTTGTTGGGACGCTCAGGCAACGAGTTTTCAGACTTTCATTTCTTGGCTGCGGCCTTGTTCCTCGCTTCTCTGGCCCTGATTTGCATGTCCCAGTTTACCCGAAGTGCCAGTATGGAAGGCAAGTTTTGGCGACCGGTTTACCAGTTTTTGGGCTGGGTAGTGGTGGGATGCTTGCTAGCTCTCGCAGCCTTATTTTTCTTCATTTTTCCCAAGGATTCTCCGCTTATTGATTCTCATGGAGGAATCGTCTTTTGGTTAGAAAGTGTGGCTCTTTGGGCCTTCTCTATAGCGTGGTTGATTAAGGGCTCAAAAAAGTGGAGGCAGAAAAGTTTTCCCGTTTTGTGGAGATTCCTATCGCCTACTCGCGTTCCTAGATTCTAGCCTGTCAAATCCTTTCCCTTCCCCCTCAATATTGTTGTGTTTCAGCTCCCCCAGACGGTGATCCCATGCGAAATCACCCGTCTGGATGGGCTCACCTTGACCTAAACAAACCTTGTGACATGAAAAGGAAAATGATCATAACCGCCGATGATTACGGCATCACTCCCCTCATAGACGATGCCATTGAAAAGGCCATAACAGCTGGCGTCGTTACCTCCATAGCGGCCCTACCCAATAGCATGGAAGCTGATGACCAAGGAGGCTTTCGTCGAAATGATTATGGGATTGAGCGCTTAAAGAGACTTCAGGATACCTTTGGTAACAAAGTATCTATTGGTCTACACTTTAACATTACCGATGGGCCAGCTTTTTATGCCGGACCCAATGGGGAAACAAGCAGCCTCATCCGGGGAGGTAAGGGCAAGAAGTCCCATTTCTTCAAGCCCATCTACAAACAAATGAATATCGATACGGAGGACCTCAAGAACGAACTCCGGTTGCAGATTGACCATTTTCATCAAGCTGGAATCCACATCTCACATTTTTCAGATCACTATGGAATCATATCCACTTTCCATGATGATACCCTGTTGGCCATGATTGAGGTGATCCAAGAATATGAGCTTAAGGTGGGGAGGCGAATTCCCATGCGCAACCCTTTGCTTACCAGCAAAGCTTTCTCAAATGACCAGAATGATGCGAACCATAACTGCTTAGCTAAATCTAAATTGGAGCGAGATGGAGCACTAGGGATAGTTGCCCGAGGCTTATTTAGCATGGGCGCCAGTCTGGCGAGAGAGTTTGACCTAGATTTAAAAAGGGTGGCAAAACAGGTCGCAAATGACCTTTATGAATTCAACCGAAAGAGCATTCGGAGCAACCTGCGAATCATGAAGTATGAGGGTATGCTGTTTCCCGATTACTTTGTCGATAAATACTTCAAAACCAAGAATCCTGAGCGAGCCCTAACTTGTATCATTGACCACCTTCCTACTGACCGATATCTGATTCCATCGGAGCTAGATCCTCAGGCCATTGTTGCGGAAGTGTTGGTCCATCTTGCTTCGGAGATGAGTTTGTACAGCAAAGCAGAGAGGAAATTAGCGAAGGCTTTTGGTTTTCGGATGAAGTACCTCAAGAAAGGCCGTAAATTTGAGTTTATGGGGCTATTGGAAAATCACGATCTACTTCTAAACAATGACCAAGTGGAGCTTGCTCCTTATCCATTTGAAATTCCAAGGCAACGAGACCTAGTTTTGTCTTCTTGATGGGGAGAGAACAAAGGTAGGGGAAGTAGCTGCTTTGCTTGCTGATTTGGAGTTTGTGACTGGGTCTGCCTAGGCCTATTCCCAGTCAGCCTAGGGTATCTGTAGACTACAAATTGCATAATGTACAGAATCCCTACATCTCAAAATCGAGTCAACCCGCATTTATCCATTGTAGAATTGCCCCTCGGGTACTTAATTTGCATATTCTGCGCTGAGGAGAGCAACTTTATGAAAAACCTACGGAATTTTTGCATCATCGCCCATATCGACCATGGTAAATCTACCTTGGCTGACCGCATGTTGGAGTCTACCCAGACCCTAAGTGAGCGGGAGATGATGAATCAGGTCCTGGATAGCATGGACTTGGAGAGGGAGAAGGGCATTACCATCAAGTCACACGCCATCCAGATGTATTATGAAAAGGATGGGGAGACTTATACGTTGAACTTGATTGACACACCGGGGCACGTGGACTTTTCTTACGAAGTGTCTCGAGCTATTACTTCTTGTGAGGGCGCCCTCCTGGTAGTAGATGCTGCGCAGGGGATTGAGGCTCAGACTATTTCCAATCTGTATTTGGCCTTGGAGCATGATTTGGAGATCATACCTGTGCTCAATAAGATTGATCTACCTAGTGCCCGTCCAGATGAGGTGGGTGAGGACATTATAAACCTGATCGGTTGTGAACCCGATGACATCATCCACGCCAGTGCTAAGAATGGTATCGGAATCAATGATATCCTGGATCGAATCATTGAGCGGATACCCCCACCTAAAGGAGACCCCGAGGCTCCGCTAAAAGCACTGATCTTTGACTCTGTTTTCAATCCCTACCGCGGTACCATCGTCTACTTCCGAATTTTTGATGGAGTACTGAACCGCCGGGATCAGATCAAACTCATGGCTACCGAAGCAGAGTACACGGTGGACGAGGTAGGAGTATTGCGACTAGAACAGCATCCGGTACAAAAAATCGAAGCGGGTAGCGTAGGCTATATGGTGGCAGGCATCAAGGACCTCGAAGAGGTCAAAGTAGGAGATACCATTACCTTGAAAGATCGCCCTGCTACCAGCATGGTCCGTGGCTTCCAGGAGGTCAAACCCATGGTATTTGCTGGAATTTACCCGGTCGACACCGACGATTTTGAAGAGCTGCGCGATGCGCTTGATAAGCTGAAGCTTAATGACGCCTCGCTGGTGTACCAGCCAGAAACTTCCGCGGCCTTGGGATATGGTTTTCGGGCGGGCTTCTTGGGGATGCTACACATGGAGATCATCCAGGAACGCTTGGAGCGGGAATTTAACATGACCGTGATCACAACGGTACCTAATGTGGGATTCCAGGCCTTGCTAACCGATGGAGAACTATTTGAAATCAATAGTCCCTCTGAATTGCCCGAATCAACCAGAGTGAAGGAAATGCAGGAGCCTTTCATCAAGGCTAGCATCATTTCAAAGTCGGAATTTGTGGGCAAGATCATGGAGCTCTGCATGGAGAAACGAGGCATATTTAAGAACCAAGTCTACTTGACTCCTGAGCGAGTTGAGCTAAGTTTTGACCTACCTCTTGCTGAAGTCGTATTTGATTTCTTTGATAAGTTGAAGACGATCTCGCGAGGCTATGCTTCCTTTGACTACGAAATAGATGAGTTCCGGAAATCACATTTGGTGAAACTGGACATCCTGCTCAATGGAGATCAAGTTGACGCACTAAGTGCCTTGATTCACCGCGATAAGGCATATGAGTTTGGGAAAAAAATCTGCCAGAAGCTTAAGGAACTCATTCCACGTCAACAATATGAGGTGGCTATTCAGGCGGCCATTGGCTCAAAAATCATTGCCCGGGAAACGGTCAAGGCCGTGCGTAAGGATGTGACTGCTCGCTGCTATGGTGGAGATATTACGCGTAAGCGTAAGCTGCTAGAAAAGCAAAAGGCAGGTAAAAAGCGCATGCGGCAGGTCGGTTCTGTAGAAGTGCCACAGAGTGCCTTCCATGCGGTACTGAAGTTGGATTAACCAATTACTATTTACTCCTATAGCCAGTTGAGAGAAAAGAGTCCTGGTAATCGATGGGGGAGGATAGGAGTGGGGGCTATGCGGCGGTACTCATTCATGTCCATACCCCATACCCCAATTTCTTCTAATCAAGATCGTTGGTAAATTTTTTTACCTCTGCTTTTATTCCAAAGTCAAAACATTTCGCTAGGCTAAGCGTCTAACTAGATAGGTATAAACCTGAATTTTACTTATCTACTTAGTTTATGAATTTACGCCTTACCATTCTTGCCTCCGTGATTAGTGGCTGTGTAGTGGTATTAGGTGGTTTCTTCCAAATGTTTGGTTGGCCGGGGGGAAGCAACCTATTGATCACGGGGCTCATTTTAATTGTCCTATGTGTTTTGTTGATGGTGATGCAACTTGGTGAAACGGCCGATTCTAGCCGGCGCTACAAGTGATTTACCATACTCCTACCTCTATCTCCACTTCGTCATCGAGTGGATGTGCCTGACAGGTCAGTACTTTTCCTTGTTTGACTTCAAACTCTAGCAGTGATTCGGGATTATCCATTTCTACCTTGCCTCGGATGAGTTTGCTCATACAGGTAGAACAGATGCCTCTGCGACAAGAATAGGGGATGGAAATGCCTTGAGCCAATGCCGCAGACAGGATGCTTAGGCCGCTAGGGACTTTTATTTCATAGCTTTCATTCCCCACTCGTAGACTAACCCTATGGGTCGGACCTTCTGCCTGACTTTGACGCTCCTCCATCTCAGGGCCTGCCAAGAACTTCTCTATGAGAATATGCTCTGTGGAAATTCCTTTTCCTCTTAGGTGTTGCACCGTGGATTCCATCATGCCTAGCGGACCACAGACATAGTAAGCCTCTATAAACTTCATATGAGTGGCTAGCTCATTGAGCCAGGTATCGAGGGTGGAACCATTTATTCTCCCTGTTTTAAAAGATAGGTGAGATCCCTTTTTCGGATTGCTCAGCAGGTTCTGCAAGAACAATCGATTGGGAAACTTTTTAGCCAGCGATTGGAGCTCTTCCAAAAATATTACTTGATCCGAATCTCGATTTCCATAGAGGAGGGCCACTTTACTCTTCGGTTCATGAAAAAGGATGGCCTTGAGGATGCTCATCAAGGGGGTGATACCGCTACCTGCACCAATTAGGGCGATGTTTCTTTCGTTTTTGATGCTGGTTTCAATGGTGAAATGTCCCGAAGGTTTGAGGAATTCGATCATCTGCCCCTTTTGGAAATGATCGTTTATGTGGTTCGATACCAATCCTCCGGGTACCCGCTTTACCGTGATCGCTAGGTGACGATCCAAGCGTGCTGTACTACTTAAAGAAAAGGACCGCCAATGGATCTTTCCATCAATTTCTACTTTTAGGGTAAGGTATTGGCCAGGTAAATAATTTAGCCGATCAACCTTGGGCTGATCCATGACCAAGGTGACCGCATTCGGTGTTTCTGTAATAACTTCGCTGAGGGGAAGGATGAAGGTTTTAATCATCAGTGTCATCGTTTTGCTCACCAAGACGATCAAGGATGGTCCTAGCCTCTGAAATTTGAGGATCCAGTTGTAAGCATTTCTCCAAGTTTTGGGTCGCCAGTTGCAGGTTGTCATGGGCAGCATAGGCCCGTCCCAAATTCAAATATACCCAAGCAGAGCGAGGATAGGCA
The DNA here is from genome assembly GCA_964521065.1 of uncultured Bacteroidia bacterium. Classification (GTDB taxonomy): domain Bacteria; phylum Bacteroidota; class Bacteroidia; order J057; family J057; genus CAYVAP01. Next base: position 10,311 of record CAZFPQ010000117.1, read on the forward strand.
GCTGCATTGAGTTGGAAAACTTCGATGGCTGCGTCTAAGTCCTCTATTTCTTCTTGGAGATATAGACCCACTTTGCGCAAAGAGTTTTCGTCAAAATTATAGTTGCGTTTGAATACGTCTTCACTCTCCAAGCTTTGGTACCGGGTGCTCAATCCTTCTACTCCCTGTTTTTCATAGGCCTCCAGCAGAATAGGAATAATTTCCTTGCGTTGATGACGATCTCGGATCTTAGCTACTTTTACCTGTAAGGCCAGTTTTTGAATATACTTCCCGTCTAAAACAATGCCTTCTACTTCTCTGGTGTGGCGAATATCCAGAAGCGGGTTTCGCTTCAAAATGACCATGCTGGCTATCTTGCCTGTTTCAATCGAGCCTAAGTCCTGTCCAAGTCCCAGGAAATTGATTGGGTAGACACTGGCATTGCGTAGGGTTTCTCGGATGGTCATGCCCCCTTCCACCATGAAGGCCAACTCATCATGATAGCTGTAGCCGGGGAAATGAAAAGGCATCCCTTGTCCACTTCCAGGGAGTATCTTAATGTCACATACCTCAAAACGACCCATACGTTGACTAGTCAACTCAAACCAATCCATTTCGGCTCGGCAAAACTCTTCACTTAGGTAGCTCCAGTCCCGGCCTTGGTACCACTCCTTGCGCAGGGTAGGGGGAATAAGGGTGATTCTTTCTTCTTCGTAAAATGATGAGTCTCTCAACTGGGCTCGATTAAAAGCCTCGCTAATCAAAGGGGTTAGCGCCAGGGAACTTCGCCCGATTTTGAACGTGATAGAGTCCGATTTGGTAGGTGAGTAGGACTCCAATAGAAAATCTCTAAGCTTGGAATAGGAAAAGAGGCTGCTATCTTCTCGCACTCCCCAAGCTACGTCGCGGAGGTACTCCTCCTTTGCACTTGAACTGGCCATTAGGCCCTCCATGCCCAAGCAGATATCTAATCCTTTTCGACTGGCTTCACTGAGACTTACACCAAGAGGAAGGAACGCACTAGAGATAAGTTGGCTTTGCTCGCTTGCTTGCAAGGCCGTAAGAAAAGCACTTCGACTAAGGGCCTGGGGCAACTCTATCCCTCGGTAGCCCATTTGCCTAATGTTGCTACAATAGTCCAGCCAAGCGTTTAAGCCAGCGTCACTGGATTGGAGTTCCGTCGGCAAGTCAAGGGGAGAAGCCATGCCTAAAATCCTGGGAATCACCCTGCCTTGTTTGCGCAATTCCTGCCAACGGCTGAGGGAATCAGGATTGATCTGGTAAGAAAGGGTGCCGGTGATTCCTTGGGCAAGCATCAGGTCATGCCATTCTCTGCCAATGCTCGGTTGGGTCATCATATCCCAAAAGGGGGGCATCACGTATTGTCCTCGTAGGTCAAATCGGCGTTCTACATTGCCCTGAACTGTTTGTCCTTCATCCAGAATCGCTTCGATTCGTAGACCCTGAATGACAATTTGTTTTTTCGCTAGGATCATACCCTGCCTAAGGTCCACTACATTTGCATTGGCCAGTACGTAGCGCTGGGCCCAACTCCATTGAAACGAACTTAAAATTGCCAACAGTAAGAGGCATCTTTTCATAGGGATGAAATAAATTGATCTATGGAATCTAAGGTGACTTGATAACCGGTTTGGTAGATGGCGTCTGCTTCTGAAAAGGCAAATAAGCCAAATTTTCTTAACCCAGGGGGTTCGATTAGCCAGTCACAAGCTTCACGGTTTTCTTTTACAGTTTGGTAAATGGCCATGCTGAAACAACGACCGGCGATCTCCCATACACCATCAAAATTTTGTTTGTCATCTTGGTAGTTGACGTGAACCCCAATGATAAAGTCATGGCCTTGGTTTAGGGCATCTACTGGGAGATTATTGGTCAAGCCTCCATCTACATAGGTATGCCCATCCATTACTTGCGGTGAAAATAAAACGGGGATGGCTGCTGAAGCGGCTACGCGATTATAAAGACTGCCTTGACCAAAGAATTCACATTCACCTGAGTTGAGGTTACTGGCAGCTACTTTAAGTGGGAGGTCCAGGGCCTCAAAGGAATTTCGCCCAATGTATTCATCCATGATTTCTATAAGGAAGTCCATGTTCAATAAGCCGCCACCACGAGGAAGCTTTAGGCTGAACCGATCGGTGAACCTTGGATCACCTTTTAGTATCTCCAGCATTCCTTTTGGGGGAATGCCCGCTGCAAAAAAGGCTCCTACGATGGCTCCCATACTTGTGCCTGCTACGGCATGAATGGGTAGCTCTGCCTCTTTTAATGCTTGCAATACTCCAATATGGGCAATTCCGCGAGCTGCTCCGCCACTCAAAACCAAGCCGATCGACGGGGATGATGAATTTGTCATGTGCTTCATTTCTGCCACAAATCAACCAATTCCCATCCACATTTCATTAGTTCTGGAAAAATCTTGATGTAAATGAGCCAGTTCTATTCGTTTCTTGGTATGTATAGGGTAAAAGGACTAGCATCAGATTTAGAAACATTCATTTTGCCCCATCAACATCATCGATTATGAAACATCTTCCATCATTCATATTGTCAATCATCTTCTTGGGGTGGTCAGGACTGACGCCCATAGCTCTGGCTCAAAATAATGAAAACCCAGAATCTCAGACTGAGTCCAAACCAAAGGAGGAAACCCCCAGTCTAACTGAATCCTTAGAGAAGGGGGCGGAGGAACTGGGGAAAGCTCTTGAGGGACTTTTTGGGGGGAGTAAAAATAAGGAAGCAAATCAAGAAGAGCCCAAGAAGGAGAAAACGGAATCAGGGAATGATGTACAGGTACGCATTGAGCCTGCAGAGCCTGAGGAAGTCTTAGAGCCCAATGATTTTATTGGAAGCTTTACCTTGGAAGCCCATCGACTAAAAAATGGCAAGCCAGAAAGAGGCAGCCCTAGCCAAGTGGATTATCACCTGGACGCCTATCAGTTTGCCGTCGTACCCAAAGTAGATGACACCCAAACCATCCTCATCTACCATCGAGACGAAGAGAAAATTACCCAAAAAGTAACTTCTAAAAGAGGCGACAAAACTGCTACCATTACCCCTATGATCAATATCAACGTGACGGTAGAAGACAAAGATGTAGCCGATGGAGAAATTCAAATAGAACCAACTGGGCGCAGCAAATCCATCGAAGGTTACACCTGTCAAGAGTATCGGGTAGAAAGCCCTGATGAAATCACCCTCTGCTGGGTGAGCAAAGATTTGGATCTGGATTGGAGAAAAGTTGCGCCTTTTGTGAAAGCCAAAGGGCCAAGAGGCACCATCCAGCCCAATAATCTATATGGCCTGGAAGGTCTTGTATTAGAAGCCCATATCGAACGTAAGGAAGGTGACTGGTCCTCCGATTATTACCTGAAAAACATATCCATCGGCAAAGTGAACGCGGAAATATTCAGCCTCGAAGGGTACAAAGTGACGGACTTGAACTCTTTGTTTGGAAATTAGAGGATATCAACCCCCTAAGTTTGGTTCATTGGGCAGGCTGCGATGTTTCCTTCAGTCTGCCTTTTTCTTTAGCAGTTGTTCTAACTGTCCGATCAGGTCAGGAAGCTTGCGGAGTGACACGATCTCGCGAAAGGTTTTGCTTGCTTCTTGAGCAAACCATCCAGCATACACTTTTCCGGGCGGGACGGATTTGCCAATATTCGAAGCTGAATTGATGATTGCTCCTTGGCCAATAACCACATCCTTGACCACTCCTACTTTACCTAATAGAACTACGTCGTCTTCAATGGTGCTCACCCCTGCGATGCCTGTTTGACCAGCCAGTATGCAGCGCTTGCCTATCTGGGTATCATGGCCTACTTGGATGAGGTTGTCCAATTTGGTGTATTCTCCGATCACAGTGTCGGCGGTGACGCCTCGGTCTATGCTACAGTTGGAGCCTATGTCTACGTGATCCTGGATAATGACCCGCCCTCGCGTGATGAACTTCTCCTTGCGATCAGGATAGCTTTTGAAATAAAAAGCTTCTCCACCAATGACCGTATTGGCATTGATACATACGTGGTCCCCGATTTCGCTGTAGTCTCCGATGGTGACTTGAGGATGGATGCGGCAATGAGCACCGATCTTGACGTGGGACCCAATCACTACTTGGTGGCCTATTTGGGATCCCTCTCCTATCGATACATTATCTCCGCACACCACCCCTTTCCCTAATTTAGCCCCTTCACCCAAATGAGGGCTTGAGTGAAAACTGAGATCGGATTCTGGCCTAAACCATTCTCCTAAGCGGTTAAAATCTTGAAAAGGCTGGTCTGATATCAGCAATCCTTTTCCTGCTGGAGGTGTTATTTTTTGGTTGATAAGTACAATGGTAGCTGGACTATTAAGGGCTTTGTCGTAGTATTTTTCTATGTCGACGAAGGTTACTTCACCTGGTTCTACCCGATGAATCTCATTCAGCCCCGTTACGGGTAAGTTTGCAGGTCCGGCAAAGGTGCAGCCCAGCATTTCGGCCACTTCGGCTAGGGTCAGAGCATGGGGAAATTTCATGGACCCAAATTAGGTTTTTGTAGCGATTTTTTTGAACTCCTTCAATAAGAAGCGCTGTGGCGTAGGTCCTATGTGAATGAGTATGACTAACTATTCTTTCCGGATCTGCTCTTGCCACCTATGGCCTGCCTGCTGGAAGGAAAGAATATATAGGCCACTGGATAGGGTCTGGGTGGGTACAAAGAATCGATCTTGGGTAGAGCTGGGTTGGTACCTACCGGTAGTTATGACCCTGCCTGTTAGGTCAATTAGAGACCAATCAATAGGGTCCAGTCCGTGAAATCCTTGAACCCAAAAACCTGCCTGGGTAGGGTTTGGGAAAGCTTGGAAGTGAGGAGGGTAACTGGACTGAACTGATACTGAAGTGCTGTCGCTGAAAAAACCAATGGCATTCAAGGCGGGGTCTATTTCGGGACTACTCATGAAGGTATTCCACAGGAGGGCACTTCGGTAGTTCTCTAACATCAGGATGATAGGGCCTTGATCAATAGCTAGGTAGCTCTTTGCGAACCAATTTTCGCTGGGATTGAATGCATCATAGAATCCCATTGGACCCCAAAGTTTTTGGCCGTACTCGCGGTAGAAGTGTTTGAGGGCGGCCATGGATTCTACTGGAGTGTAAGGCATAGAGCCCAATGCAGCCGTAGGGGTAATGGTTCCGTTATCACGGGTATTACTGGGTTCATGCGCTAGGTAACCAAAGGGATTGTCGCTGGCGGTGAGGCCCCAGCAGTTGGGGCCATATCCAAGATGGTTCCGTGGGTTGTCAATACACCATGCTCGGTTAATTCGGGTGTGATTTCGGTTTTGAAGAAAGTAATTGGTGTAGGCGTCTCTTTTTCCTCTTGGGTCGAAGCCTAGGTAGGAATAATGAGCAAAAAATAAGGGGCCTCCAAGGGCTGGACCAACCGGCAGAGGCCAGCCATAGTAGTTGTTTCCATTGAGATAGTTGCCGCCGGCCCAACCTTCATGGTATAAGCTAGCAGGGATGGAGTGAGTGGGAGAAGCAATGGCTAGGATGTAGGCGAGATGAGTCTCATTGTGTCCTCGTAATTCAAAATTGATTTGCCAGCCATAATTTGGAGACCAGTGCCAAAAGAGGACTCTTTGAACCAGCTTTCGATACCAGTTCCATTCTACCCCCCGCCAAAGCTGATCGAGCCGATCGACTAAAATCGAGTCTTGGATAGGATCTAAATATTGGCGGGCGCATAGAATACCCTGAACCAGAAAAGCGGTTTCCACCAAATCTCCGCCATCATCAAATTGACTGAAAGGGACAACGGCTCCCGTCTGCCCATCCATCCAGTGAGGCCATGCGCCGTGAAACCGGTCCGCAGATTCAAGGAAGGTGACAATTTTGGAGAGGCGGTTTTTTCCAGCCTGCTGAGCGATATATCCTCTTTCCATACCCACCAAAATGGCCATGATGCCGAACCCGCTTCCTCCAGCAGTGACCAGATCGGTTGATGTATTGCGCTCTCGTGCCATGCCAGAGCTTGGATGGGCGAAGTCCCAAAAATAGCGGAACGTATATCGCTGGACCATATCCAGCCACTCTTCATCACTGAGGTCTCGGGTTTGGCCAAAAGCGACATTGCTCGGACTAGATTCACCTCCTCCTCCATTGATTGCGTGCAGTCGGTATTGGAAGCTTCTTCTATCTTGAAAACCTAGCCAATCTAGAAAGAGACTATCTTCGCTAGGAATGAATTTATAAAGTGAGAAGCTATTTCCTTGATCACTAGATCTGTACAAGTGATAGCCAGCTCGTCCTGGGTCATTTTGTGGAACCCAGGTAATCTCCAAATGGCTGTCATAAGCCTCTACAGCCAGGGCTGAAGGAGCCTGGACGGGTGCATTGACCATGGATGAAGTAAGGGTCCGAACCTCATCAATATATAGGGTATGAGCTTGGGCATCGGCTTGATTCTGACCTAGGATGATCGCTTTGATTTGAGAGAAATTGATGTTGCTTTGATTGGGGTCATCCCTGTAGGTGCTTAATGGAACCAATATCTGGGTCCAGTTTCCAGCTGATAGCCCCGCGATAAAATCGCTGAGGGGAATGCGGCTAGATTTGGTGAATCCAGGAGCTCCCTCAAAATATAAGACCGGTAATTCACTAGCACTTAATGCGTCTTCTGTGTACAACCAAAAGCTGAGGAAATCATCTTGAGAGATGTCTTGGAAAGGAAAACCTGGTGCGATGACCAATGCGGACCAGTCTCCGCCGGCCCTAGAGGTCCAGGATACCTTCAGACTGTTTCCACCGCTATAGGTAAATTCTTCATTGGTGGGAAGCTTGTCACCACTAGGACCTGTCGATTCTAAGCTGCTACCGCCACTCTTGAAGGCCAACCCGGTATCATAATACCCAGATTGAAAACTATCGCTGAAGAAAACAGCTGAGTATAGATAGAGAAAGGAGCAATTCACCCAAAAGGTGATAGCCAGCCCAAATTTTAGGACCTTCTTCATGTTACGTAGTAGTTAGCTTTATGTCTGCGGGGTGATAATAAAGATCAATAAATGAGAATTTATGGCCAAGGATTTTACCTCGCCATTACTTCGTCATTTTGTTAACCTATTGACTGTCAATGTTTTTAAGTTGTGTTTACTACGCCATTTGCCATGCTGCCCGTCCTGGAGATAATTTTTGAATATGCAGATGAAGTTATGGGGGGGAATATTTGGCTAGGCAGATCTTGGGGGAAGGCCTAAATTTCGGATCCAAACCATCGAGTAAACATCTTATGAAAAGATCCTCCCTTATTCTCTTAGCTATTTGCCTCGCTTTACCCTCTGGTCTCTATGCCCAGGCCCGGTCGAATTTTAAATATCGGACTGATTTCGCCCTTACCTTGCCCTTTCCCAACCTAGGGGGTGATTATTCTGGCTGGCACTTGGGCTTATTGCTGCCAACAAAAAAAGAAAAATTGGTTCAGCGGATTAGTGGAGACATTTTCAATTCCTTTGTATTGCCTGGCGTTTTCTTTCCAACTGATTCCTTTGGCCTGAGGAGAGATTCTGGCCAAGTGTTTCAAGCTAGCCTTGCCTACGGCTTAGAACACAGAACCATTTTAGCTGATATTGTGGAGGTCAATCTCGGGGGTGAACTTGGGTTAGAACATACTTGGTCTAACCTTACCCGTTTTACCTGGCCCGAAGGCAACATCAACCAAGATCCAGAGATCAGCCAAGACGTGTTGCGATACCCTTCTGTAATTTTGAGTCCCTACATTGGAGCCACCATTTGGTTTGGACCCAATTTAGGTTTTCATGTTCAAGGTTGGCTACGGGGGCGACTTTATTTCCTTGACGATGCTGGCGTGCGTACCTTCAATTGGGATCAGCGCCCAGAAGTCAGGATGGGCCTCAACCTTAGATTCGGGAACAACTCTTGAACAGTTCCCAATTAGGGAAGCGCTACTTGTATACCCTGCATTTATTGGTGTCGGCTAACGAGCGTACTACAACTTGTTCTTAAGGACCTGCTGGAAAACCCAATACATCTCTGAAGCAATTTGGAGACAGCGCTCCGCGTAAGCTGCCTCTTCCTGGGGAGTGTCATCAAAGGCTTTAGGGTCTTGATATATGATGGGGAACCTAGCCTCTGCTCCAAAGACAATGGGGCAGGCTTCATTGGCGGAATCGCAAGTCATGATGGCACCAAACCCTTTTTGAGGGTTGTGAGGATCAGAATATACTTTTGACCAAAGCTCCATTGGGGTATTGGATTCTCCATACGTCAAATGATAATGAGGATTTTCCCCCGCAGTTAACGGTTCTACCTTGAATCCCGCCTGCCTCAAAGCCTGAACGGTTCTGGGATTGCAAGCTGTGGCTTCAGTTCCCCCAGAATAAGTCGTCAAGCCGGGGAATCCCATGTGATCAGCCAGGGTTTTAGCCCATACTTGTCCAAGATGACTGCGCCTAGAATTATGGGTGCAAATAAAATTTAGGTCTACGGATGATTGCTCCTGTTTCTTTTGGACTAGATAATCAACTAACCCGGATAAGAGTACCTGCCTTTTTGTTGGAGGAGTAATGCTGGGCAATTGATCAATATATTGGGTAAGGGTTGGGTATAGCTCAGGCATAGTAATTAAAATGAGGGAGCTCCCATGGTAAGGAGGGGTACACCGATGATGTTTTACAGGTGGTAAATTTCAATTTGATTGTTAAGGGAATCACTGCTCCAAGGTTATCAAAGCATTAGGCCTCGATGGGTTTTTACTAAAAAACGGCCATGCCTGCCATCCTAAAAAAATCATATCTGAATCACTATTCTGATTATGAACCAAAAATGAGATAAATCAGCTTGGGCTTAGCTGCTGATAAAGAGAAGTTTGTGTATTGTTGAAAAGTAAACATCTATATATTTCAATATTTCCTCTTATTTATTGATTTTGTTTGCAAATTGCGGGGGGAAGCCTAATTTTGCGCCTTTCCAATTGACTACCGGACCAAACTACCAATTACAGATTAAAATGGATAGTTTAATTTACTTACTGCCCGTAGCGGGCATCCTTGCGTTAATATTCACCTTTGTTCGATCCAATTGGGTCAGTCGCCAAGAAATTGGCGATGAAAAAATGAGCACTATAGCTAAAAATATAGCTGACGGTGCCATGGCCTTCTTGAAGGCCGAATACCGGGTACTGGCAATCTTTGTTGTCGCTGTAGCCGTCCTTCTTTTTATAAAAGGTTCTTCTGAGGAAGATTCTAATTTTTGGGTAGGCGTATCCTTCATTATAGGAGCGATTTGCTCGGCCCTGGCAGGTTTCATTGGTATGCGCGTAGCTACTAAGGCCAATGTCAGAACTACCAATGCAGCACGTACTTCCTTAGGTAAGGCTCTAGGAGTTGCTTTTGCAGGTGGATCAGTGATGGGGATGGGAGTAGTAGGACTTGGGGTTCTTGGATTAGGACTTCTTTTCATTGTATACTCAGCCCTTGACTTTGCTGGTGACGGAGCTGCGATCGCTGGGCAAGAACTTAACATGATCCTCAATGTGATTTCTGGCTTCTCTCTGGGAGCTTCTTCCATCGCCCTGTTTGCTCGTGTAGGAGGGGGTATTTATACCAAAGCCGCGGACGTCGGAGCTGACTTAGTGGGAAAAGTAGAAGCGGGCATCCCTGAAGATCACCCCCTTAACCCTGCTACCATTGCTGACAACGTAGGTGATAACGTTGGGGACGTAGCGGGTATGGGAGCTGACCTTTTTGAATCTTACGTAGGTTCCATCATTGGTACCATGGTTTTGGGAGGCGCTTTCTTAGCGGCACCTGAATTCGCGGACAAGTTTGGCGGCTTGGGGGCAGTTCTTTTGCCTTTGACTCTTGCCGCAGCTGGAATTTTGATGTCCATCGTTGGTACTTTCTTCGTCCGAGTTAAGGAAGGTGGAGATCCCCAAAAGGCCCTTAATATGGGCGAATATGTTTCCTCCGGTTTGATGCTGGCGGCTGCTTACGGAATCATTTCTTGGATGCTTCCTGGAGAGTGGAGCTTCAACGGAACTGAATACACCTCAAATGGTGTCTTTTTCGCGGTAATCGCGGGCCTTATCGCAGGTCTTGGGGTTGGATGGATCACAGAATACTACACAGGTACGGGCACCAAGCCAGTCAAGGGGATCGTGACTCAATCTCAAACTGGATCAGCTACCAACATCATCGCTGGATTAGGGGTAGGAATGATGTCTACTGCCATCCCTATTCTCCTGATTGCGGCGGCAATCTTGATCTCTTATAGCACGGCTGGCTTATATGGTATTGCCATTGCAGCCGTAGGGATGCTAGCCAATACGGGGATTCAATTGGCAGTAGATGCTTATGGACCAATCTCGGACAACGCTGGAGGTATTGCAGAAATGTCAGAGCTTCCTGGGGAAGTTCGCAAGCGTACCGACAAGCTAGATGCCGTGGGGAACACCACTGCCGCGATCGGTAAGGGATTTGCCATTGCCTCGGCTGCCCTTACTGCATTAGCTCTTTTTGCTGCCTTCATGCAGCAAGCCGGTATCAAAAGCATCAATATCGCTGAGCCCCAAGTTATGGCTGGTTTACTGGTTGGAGCGATGCTACCGTTTGTCTTCTCTGCCATGGCGATGAATGCCGTTGGACGTGCAGCTATGGCCATGATTCAGGAGGTGCGTCGCCAGTTCGCTTCTATTCCTGAACTGAAAGGAGCCTTGGAAATCATGCGTAAGTATGATTCAGATATCGAAAAAGCTACTCCAGAAGATTTGGCGATTTTCCGCCAAGCAGACGGCAAAGCAGAGTATGCCAAGTGCGTGGAGATTTCTACCACCGCTTCTATCAAGGAGATGGTTTTACCAGGGCTTCTCGCTATTCTTGCTCCTGTATTGGTGGGATTTGTCTTCGGTGCAGAAACCTTGGGAGGCCTCCTCGCTGGGGTTACCGCTTCCGGAGTGCTGATGGCAATCTTCCAGTCCAATGCGGGGGGTGCCTGGGACAACGCCAAGAAAATGTTTGAAGAAGGGGTAGACATTAATGGAGAAAAGTATTTCAAAGGCTCTGAGCCTCATAAGGCTGCCGTTGTAGGTGACACCGTGGGTGACCCCTTCAAGGATACTTCTGGTCCATCACTTAACATCCTACTCAAACTGATGTCAGTGGTGGCATTGGTAATTGCCCCTTCCCTGAGAACTCCAGATGCAACTGCTTACGTGGAGCCAACTCCGATCGAGCAGAGCATAGAGGTGATTTCCGAGGAAGAGAAGGCCCAGGCAACTCAAGCTGAAAACGTGCTTGATTATGCCGAAGCCATCGAATCACTGTCTAGTATAGATCTGATTTTGGGAGTGAAGGCAGATCGCTCTGAAGAGGACTGCTAATTCCTTCATAAACCAATATTAGATGGGGTCCTTTTTTTTAGGGCCCCATTTTTTTGTTGTTTGCTTTACCGATTCTGGATCATGCTGGGAAAAAGTAATTTTTGGGAAAAGGAATGGTTCCATTGGTTCATTGTGGGGGGCTATGTGCTACTCCTGCTAAGAAGAATTATTCCCGAAGCTCACGCCGACTTCGACGATGCCTGGATGGCTATTCGTTATGCGGATCACCTTCTCGGTGGCCATGGTTATCAGTGGAATATTGGTGGGGAGCCAAGTTTCGGGAGTACCAGCATTGCTTTTACCTTCTGGTTGGTGCTAGTGAAAGGCAGCCTGGGCTGGCTATTAAATGATGCCCAAGTGTTGGGCTATAGTTCTCTTCTCTTTTTGGGGCTGGCAACCTTTAGCATCTCTGAGATTTC
>CAZFPQ010000118.1:0-21903 GCA_964521065.1 uncultured Bacteroidia bacterium
AAAATAGATAGGTAAGGAAGAGGCAAACAACAACAATGCGCTTTTGCTTGATCCTGCATAGCATCTCAGCGTCAGAAGAAGCTCGATTGGCCCGCCAAACTCGATTTTTCTTCCTTGATCTGGTATGAAATATCCGCGCAAAAGTTACACGTTATCTTTTTCCTGTTCCTACAATAGAGGAAGTGGTTTTTAATTCATTTTATCCCCGGCATAGCCTGGTAGGACAAGTTGAGGGGAGGTAATGGATTGAGATACCTGATGGCTAGCCCTGGTACGCCACAATTTTACTGCTGCACCTGCTGCTGTTGTTCTTCCGGAGAAACCTCCTCTTCAACGGCCATCAGTTGATTGGTCCAATCATCAGGGATGCTATGTACGGTCGCCTTGAGTTGCTCGGCCCACATTTCGCCAATCGCCCCCGTATCATCCTCATCGAAGCGACGCTCGATCATCTGGCCCTGTTCCTGATGGAATACCACTACGTCAATGGGATAGCCCACATCGTTGGCACTGACTCGGGTAGAGTCAAAGGACAAGAAGCCCGTTTTTAGGGCATATTGAATCGACGAGTCGTAGGTCAGTACCCGGTTGAGGATGGGCTTTCCGTAGCCTGAGTTCCCAATGATGGTGAAAGGCGTGGCCTCGCCAATTTCTATCCAGTTTCCTTCGGGATAAAGCATGTAGAGTTTGTGCTCCTGGTCTTTGGCCAACTTGCCCCCCACGATAGAAAACAGATTGAAGAACAGCCCAGATTCAGCCAAGGCTTGCTTGTCTTCGGTGGCGACGCGACGCAGTTGCTCGCCAAAGGCATTGACGACCTTGTACATGCGGTCATAGTCGTGATGGCGGTCTTCGAGGACTTCTTCAAAGTAGGTCACCGCTTTGTCCCGGATTGACCTCAGGCCAGAGGTCATCAAAAAAAGGCTGTTAGCCCCTTGTTGGTGAATGGATATTTTCTTGGCGGTGGTGGTTTCAGTTCCAGAGGTAATGCGGGTATCGGCAATGGCCACCAATCCCCCTTTTACTTTGATCCCTAGGCAATACGTCATGGTGAGGAAGTAGTCAAGGTAGAAGCGATATCAAGTTGCGCAGCAAAGGTACGCTTCTTTCAGTCGATTCGGTTTAGGGACACGAAAAAAATAACATGTCGCTTTTGCACAGGAATTTTGTTTCAGGTCAAGGAAGGAAAACCGACCTTAGCGAGTCGAAGATTCCGACGGAGCTAAGGTGCGAAGCAGTGGGATTAAGGGCCCCACTGCTGAGCCAGTGACGAAGAGATGGCGCAAAAGGCCAAGCAAAAAGGCTCAACTTACTTGTTGAGCGTTCCTTAACTGGACTTTGGCCATTTTGAGGCGAATAGAAATCTCTCCTGAGGTCCTGGAAACGTTTATTTTAATTATTCAACTCCACAAGTTTAGGCTGATGTTGATTAATTCAAGGCTGTGGTTTGTTTAGCCTAAGGTAAGCTTGAGGCGGCGCTGGGCGGCATTTGGTGTACTGGGGCGGCTTAGCGGGCTGGCCTGAAATGCAGTCTCGACGAGCCGGGATGCTTACTTTTTTTGAAAAAAGTAAGGCCGGTTGAGCTTGCGAAATCCCGCTTGTCCAGGATGCCGCAAAGCGGTGCAGGACAGGCGACACTGCTAATGGTTAAGGGCAACTTTTTGGCTAAAGTCCAGCTTAACTATTGAAATAATTTTTGTTGATCAATTCGTGTAGCTGGTAGATCTTGTCTAGGGCGTCACTCAAAAAGTGACTGAGGTTATCCTTTACCTCAGGGTATTCTAAGTATTGGAGTCGGCTAGAGAGTTTTCCGGAACGGAATAGCGCCTCATCTCCGGATTTAGTCATCTGGTTTAGCTGAGTAATTAAGCTGTGAACCCGATTGAGGTTGTAGGCAATGGATCTAGGAAACCGGGGATTGGAGACCAGAAACTCCATCACTGAGCGTTGGTTGAGGGGCTTGCGGTATACACGTCGGTGCATATCAAAGGCTTCCATTACTTTCAAGGTAATCGTCCATTGATAGCGCATGAGGGGAGTATTGTCTCCTTTTTCTCCCAGGATCTCGATATCGTCCAGTTTGTTACTCAGAATTCGGACGATTTGAGAGGCACGTTCTAGGTAAATGCCTAGCTCAACGAAGAGCCAGATTTCATCATGAATCAGGGTATGGTCTAAGTAGGAACGGATGATGCTACAGTGCTTGGCCAGCTGAGAAGTGAAATCGTAGAGGCCTCGGGTCTGGTAATATTCTTGGTTGTACTCTTTAACAAAGTGATAATACTGGTTGATGACCTCCCATAACTCGGTGGAAAGCACATGACGTACGCTACGTGCGTTTTCTCGCGCCATGGATACAGCGGAAATCACGGAGGCAGATTCCTTTATGTCAAGTCCTACTTGTAATAGGATCTGCTTTTCATCCAAGGTATCTTCTTCATTTTCAATGCCATACATCCCCAAGATGGACCGTAGCACAAATTCTTTGTTTTGGCTCATGGGCGTATCGAGGATAGAAAAGTATTGAACCCGGAGGAAGCGAGCTAAATGTTCCGAGCGTTCTACGTATCGACCTAGCCAGTAGAGAGAACTTGCAACGCGTGATAGCATGGAAGAGGTTTGAGGTAAATGAGTGAAGTAGGGTGACTGGATTAGGTGCGATCTACGATCCAGGTGTCTTTGGAGCCCCCTCCCTGCGAGGAGTTTACGATCAAACTGCCTCGCTTGAGGGCTACCCGGGTCAAGCCGCCAGGCAAAACGTAGGGCTCGCCTTTACCCATGAGGGTAAAAGTTCTCAAATCAATGTGGCGAGGCATGAAGCGCTGGTCTTCTTCGATGTAGGTGCTGTGTACCGAGAGCATCATCTTAGGTTGAGCGATGAAGTTGCGAGGATTGGCTTGAATCTTTGCTTTTACTTCTTCCAACTCTGCTTTGCTCAGCCGGTCACAAATCAATACTCCGTATCCACCAGACATATCCACCGGCTTAACCACTAGTTCCGGCAAGTGCTCCAAGACGTACTGGAGGTCCTTGGGACGTTCGCAGATGTAGGTGGGTACGTTTTGGATGATGGGTTCTTGCTTGAGGTAATAGCGAATCATGTCCGGGACAAAGGAGCAAACCGCCTTGTCATCCGACACGCCTGTACCTGGAGCATTGACCAAGGTGACATTGCCAGCTCGGTAGGCCCGCATGATACCCGGAACCCCTAAGACTGAGTCCTTTCGAAATATCTCGGGATCCATAAAGGGGTCATCTACACGGCGATAGACCACATCTACCCGTTGCGGGCCACGTATGGTGCGGAGATAGACGATGTCATTTTCCACATATAGGTCCTTGCCTTCTACCAAGTCGATTCCCATAGACTGGGCTAAAAAGGTATGCTCATAATAAGCTGAATTGTATTGGCCGGGTGTTAGCAGCACACAAGTTGGTTCATGATCTCGCTCGGGTGCCACTGACTCCAAGGTCTGGAGCAACATGCTGGGGTATTGATTGACGGCCTCCACGGACATCAGTTTGAAAAAGTCTGACAAAGTCCTCCGCATGGTCTCTCGGTTGGATAGCACATAGCTTACCCCAGAAGGGCAACGCAGGTTGTCTTCCAGCACATACAGACTTCCGTCCTTGTGGCGAATGAGGTCGGTGCCGCAGATGTGGCAATAGATATCTCCAATGGGATCAAACCCCACCATCATCTCGGTATAGTGGGGAGAAGATAGGACCAGTTCCTTGGGTATGATGCCATCCTTTAAGATATGTTGATGGCTGTAAACGTCTTTGAGAAAAAGATTGAGAGCGAGATTGCGCTGAATCAAGCCTTGGGTAACTTGAGCCCACTCTTCTTGCAAAATTACCCTTGGAAACAAGTCAAAGGGAAAGATCTTTTCAGTGCCATGGGTATGGTCATCGTATACCGCATAGGTAATGCCCTGGTTCAGAAAAGAAAGCTTGGCAGATTCATTGAGCTTCTGAAAATCGTCCGTTGTCAGCGCATGAAAATGGTCTTTGATGGCTTCATAGGCCGCAAAGGACTGAGCAGAAGAGGAATATACTTCATCTAACATTCCCTGCGGGACCTGATAGGTCTCAAATAGATCGTTTCTGATGGCCATGTCTGAGATAATTGTGAGGGCAGCTGCGGGATCTCTTAAATTATATTCTAAATTTAGTATAAATGAAAGCCTCAAGCCCTGAGATTTTCAAAAAAATATTCGATTTTTTTAAAATTACCCAGGCCGCTACCTTCCATGAGCATCAAAGTTGCCCTTCGCCATCATACTCATTACTCCTACGACCGCTTCGTCAAGCTTTTTCCCCAAGTAATTCGCTTGCGTCCCGCTCCTCACGCCCGGAGCCCGATTGAAGCCTATTCCTTAAAAATATCTCCTGAACCTCACTTCCTCAATTGGCAGCAAGATCCTTTTGGCAACTACCAAGCCCGGGTAGTTTTTCCCGAAAAAGCGGATCACTTTACCATAGATGTCGAGGTGCTGGTGGACCTGGTTCGCATCAATCCTTTTGACTTTTTTCTCGAAGAATACGCCGAGCAGGTCCCTTTTGAGTATGAGCCTAGCCTCAAGCAAGAACTCTTGCCCTACTTAGAAATCAAAGAGCAAGGGGAGCGATTGGTGAGTTGGGTAGAAAAGGCCCGTAAGCTCCAACGTGGTCTCACGGTAGATTTCTTAGTAGCGGTCAACCAACTGGTCAATCAGGAAGTAGCCTATACCGTGCGTATGGAACCGGGGGTTCAGACTTGCGAACAGACCCTGGAAAAGGCCTTAGGTTCCTGCCGCGACTCGGCATGGTTGCTGGTACAGTTATTTCGTCACCTAGGCTTAGCTGCACGTTTTGTGTCCGGTTACCTGGTACAATTGGTTGCGGATGAAAAGCCGGTAGAAGGCCCTATGGGGACTGAAAAGGATTTTACTGATCTGCACGCTTGGGCCGAAGTCTATCTGCCAGGAGCAGGGTGGGTTGGACTGGATGCTACTTCTGGATTGCTCGCTGGGGAAGGCCATATTCCGCTAGCCTGTACCCCTGATCCCCGCAGTGCGGCTCCGATTAGTGGGGCTACGGAACCCTGTCAAGTGAGTTTTGAGTTTGCCAATGTGGTAGAGCGGATTTGGGAAAAACCGCGGGTCACCAAGCCCTACCAGCCCGAGGAGTGGCAGTGCATACTGAACTTGGGGGATCAGGTGGAGCAGGCTTTGCGGGAGGGAGACGTCCGCCTGACCATGGGGGGAGAGCCCACTTTTGTGTCGGCCCTCGACATGGAATCGAGCCAATGGAATGAAGACGCCGATGGCCTGGATAAGCGCAGCATGGGCTATGATTTGGCTCTAAAACTCAAAGATCAATTTGCACCTCAAGGCTTTCTCCACCTCGGCCAAGGAAAGTGGTATCCGGGTGAGCCCATTCCCCGCTGGCAATATGCCTTGTATTGGCGCAAAGATGGACAAGCCATCTGGCAGGACGCCCAATGGCAGGGTGATCCGCGGAAGAACTACGGATACGACGAGAGCCAGGCCAAGCAATTCCTCGAACGCCTCGCACCGGCTTTAGGCATTCATCCTTCTGCCGTAAAACCCGCCTACGAAGACGTGTTTTACTTTCTCTGGGAAGAAGGAAACCTACCTGTAAACCAAGATTTAGATCAGGTTGACCTGAAAGATAAGTTGGAGCGCCAGACCCTGGCCCAACTGATTGACCGGGGCTTGGGGCGCCCTGTGGGTTATGTTCTTCCCTTGAAATGGGATGTCGTGGAGGGCCGCTGGCAGAGCAGTCTCTGGGAACTCCGCCGGGAATCCCTCTTTTTGATTCCTGGTAATTCTGCCATGGGGCTGCGTCTTCCCTTGGACCGACTCCCCAAGCAGTCGGCTGAAGCAGAGCAAGTACAAATGGAACTGAGTCCTCTGGCCAAGCGAGATCCCCTACCTGAGTCCGGTAAGGTTTCTGATCAGCCTAATTCTGAGTCTCGCTGGGGACCCACCATCAAAATGGCCCTCTGCTTAGAAGCAAGAGAAGGACGTTTATATGCCTTCATGCCGCCGATCAAATTGATGGAGCCATATCTAGAGCTAGTAGCTTGCTTAGAGCAAGTGGCCAAGCAATTAGAGATGCCCCTCATCATGGAAGGCTATCAACCTCCCTTTGATCCACGGATGGAGAAGCTAGCGGTCACCCCAGATCCTGGGGTGATTGAAGTAAATATCCATCCTGCTACTCACTGGCGAGACCTGGTTGAAAACTATGACACCTTGTTTGAGCAGGCTCGTTTGGCTCGCTTAGGCACGGAAAAGTTCATGCTAGATGGCAAGCATACCGGTACCGGAGGAGGAAACCATGTTACCTTGGGAGGACGCACTCCCGCTGATAGCCCTTTTTTACGTCGTCCCGATCTCCTGCGGAGTTTTGTGAATTTTTGGCAAAACCACCCCGGTTTGTCCTATCTTTTTTCCTCAGCTTTTGTGGGGCCGACCAGTCAAGCGCCACGTGTAGATGAGGGGCGGCCCGAAATGCTGTACGAGCTCGAAATTGCTTTTGCCGAGCTAGACCGACATGAAAATCCGCCTCATTGGTTGGTGGATCGACTCTTTCGCAACCTGTTAATCGACGTCACGGGCAACACCCACCGGGCGGAGTTTTGCATTGATAAGCTTTACAGCCCCGATTCTCTTTCGGGCCGCCTAGGCATATTGGAAATGCGGGGCTTTGACATGCCCCCACATAAAGAGATGTGCTTGAGCCAGATCCTGCTGATCCGAGCCCTGACCGCTGCGTTTTGGCAGAAGCCTTACCGCCAAAAACTGGTGCGTTGGGGAACAGAATTGCATGATAAGTTCCTGATTCATCACTTTGTCCGAGAAGACTTGACCGATGTCTGTAACTACCTATCCGAGCAAGGCTTTAACTTCGAGCTGAGTTGGCTAGACCCCTTCTTTGAATTCCGCTTTCCGATCTTAGGAGAGGTTCAGGTTGGGAGTTTACAACTGACCCTGCGCTCAGGGATCGAGCCGTGGAATGTGCTGGGGGAGGAGTTGAGCAATACGGGTACCGCCCGTTTCGTGGACTCTTCGGTGGAGCGGGTAGAGGTAAAGGTTAGCGGATTCAATCCGGAACGTTATGCCCTTTTGTGCAATCAGGTTCAGATTCCCTTGGTGAGTACCGGCCGCAAGGGCGAGTATGTCGCAGGTATTCGTTACAAAGCCTGGAATCCTCCTTCTGCTTTGCATCCTACCATAGGAACCGACGTGCCCTTGGTATTTGACCTCTATGATCGATGGAATGAGCGCTCAGTCGGTGGTTGTACCTACCATGTTTCCCACCCTGGTGGCCGTAGCTACGATACCTTCCCAGTCAATAGTTACGAAGCCGAGTCTCGGCGGGTGAACCGCTTTTGGGAGTTTAACCATACTCCTCGCGCCGTGGAGCAACTCATCAACCAAGATCTGAGTCCCCAGGCCGTGGGGCGCTACGTGACGGAGGTCTATCAGCCCAATCCTGGCCTGCCGATCAAAACTCCGCCACCTAATCTGGATTTTCCTCATACCTTGGATTTGAGGAGGGGCGTGTGAATACACTTGGTTGGTAATCCTTTTACAGTTCTCCGCTTCAATGAATTTATGCAAAATTGAAACTAGACTTTCAATTTTGCATAAAAATCCTTGCCATGATGCTGACCAAGTAGGGCGGACCCTAGAACTTCACCCCAAATCCCAACTTAATGGGCAAACTTTGACCCAATGGAAACTCAGTGGTGGCCAAGGGCGGATTAGGTTGCGGAGAAGATGGATTCCTGAAACGGAATTGTACCAGTTCTAAGGGGATTGATAAGTTGAGAAAAAAGCGATCAGAAAAATCATAAATAAGCCCAGGCGATACCCGAAAGGTGGTCGATAGTTCACTTAGGTTGTTGAATTCCTGGAACCCATTGATGGAACTGATCACTGAGGCATTGAATTTTTGATAGTCTAGCTTAAAGCCAGCACCTAGGTAGAGCTTGAGTTTGTCCCATCCTGGGGTCGCCACCCAATTGTATTGATAGCCAATGCCTAGAGAGGTACGTACCATGGCATTGGCTTGACCAATGGTAGGCATCAGAAGAGAGACCTCCTGTAAATCGCCCTGGCCGAGTCCAGGCAGCATCAGAGAGATGGTAGGTGTTCCTAACTCATTGCCCGTGAGCACTTGACCAGTTTGAGGGTCTAAGATGCGGCTGCTGATGCGGTATTCGGTAGATACCTGTAAGCGCAGAGGGATCGATTGTGCCCAGGATTTGCCAAGTCCTAGGAGCAGGGCGAGAATCAGGATGTGCTGGAGAGAAATAAAGTTGTTTCGCATAGTTGATGATTGTTTTCTGAATAGTCGAAATGTCTTAGTTGGGGGTTGTCTCCTGATTCGGGTATTTTTCTTTTCTTTTTGAAGGATCTCCCAATCCCTCCTTCCGAGGTGGAAGGCCCCTTTGGCCCAGACCAATGATGCTGAATAAATTTCTCGTAGAGGGTTACTTAGTGTTTAACCACTTTGTTAATGGCTTACAACGAGGTAGGTATCCAACTGCAGAGTTTTGACGAAGCGGGTAAATCGGAAGACTTTATAATTCTCTTGGATGGGCCGCTGACCAGAGTTGAGCAATTTCGTCCTGCTCAGATAGGTCTGCTGGGGAGGGCATGAAAGAAGATAGAGGAGGCAGACTCGTGATGGACAAATTGCCGAAAGAAGTTCTATGATGGGGCAAAGCAGCGAAACGGCAGAGGGGGACGTCCTTAAATGGACACAGAAACTACTTGCCTACTCATTTCGAGCAGGTTCGAGTTACCACTCAAGCTTATCTTTCATGCACAACTTTGTCACACTGTGGTTGGTCGTCCTACCCTGCCTACTGATGAGTCAAGATTATCAGCTCATGGTACCAGGTCGCACCTATCTCTTCGCTCCTCATGGCAACCGTGCTATCTCTCTTGATTCAGTTGAGAAAACCTCTACCGGCTATCGCTACCACAATTACCAGACAGTTGTCGATTGTAGTTGGGACACCTTTCCGCTCGGACCTAGAGTGATGCAGGTCCCATTATTATATGACACGCTTAATCTGCGGTATACGTGGCAAAATGCCGCAGGAAATTCCCTGGCCTGGGAACTCAATACCCAACCTGGGACCAGTTGGCATATGACTCCTTATCGCGATACCCTTTGGTTGACCGTACAGCATGATTCTACTAGCTGGCACAGCGTTTTAGGAACGATGGATTCCGTACGTCATTACCATCTAGCAGTTCGAAACGAGCAGGGAAGCCTGATCAGCGACACCTTGAATGGACGTACCATTCGGCTGAGTCAATCCCATGGATTTCTGGATGCCTTTAGCTATGATGACTTCCCGCAGAATGGAGACTTATTTCCACTGGAGGGAGTCAGCAATCCTGATTTGGGTCGGCAGGCCTTGACTAAATGGGATTTTTACGACATGCCAGTGGGGGGTGAGATTCATTATGAGGAGGTCAAAAAGTGGGACGGGATACTTCCATACGAGGGGTTATCTGAGTTTGACCGGCGAATACGCTGGCAAATCCTGGAGCGGGGGGAGGCTCCAGGTAGGCTACAGCTGACGATAGATCAAACCCAAGGAGGTCGTGACTTTTTTGGGGACGTAGAAGAGGATGACCAGGGTATTCCAAGGTTTCGAGGCATAGACACCCTCTACATTTACCGACGAGACACTATCAGCATAGTCATCACCGACAGCTCCATTAATCATGTTCTTCCCTATAGCCTAGTCCCTGAGTGGTCTATTGTTCACCCATATTCCTTTCGAGTGAACGGTCAATTTGATCCCTATTATGGGACCAACAGTTCTGGAGATTGGCTGGGTATTACAGACTGGGTTTCTGATATACCTGAGGTCAATGGGATTTGCTGGCAGGGTTTCACCGATTATAATTCTCTTGAATTTTCGATCAAAGGCTTAGGCGATTTTCTGTATAGTTGGGGTGGATGGGAGGTTTCTCAATGGCTTATCCCGATTTACTATCGTTTTCCGGCCGACAGTGTAGGCACCCCTGTCGATTTTGAGGCTTTACGCCAGGAATGGTTGACTTCGGTGGAGGGACTGATACCACCTCGACTCAGCCTTTTTCCGAATCCTTTCAGACAACAACTATTTCTACAAGGTCAGATTCCAATTGGAGCTGCACTCATTCTACGGCTCTATGATCTACAGGGTAGGCAAATTTGGCAGGCTTCAATTGAAGGCAATGCTTGGACAGTACCTGAGTTGCCTACGGGGCTATTTTTAGCAGAGATCTGGCAGGGTGGGCGCTTGCTCGGTCGTGAGAGAGTAAGGCGGGAATAATACTAAACGTTATGACCTTGGCGTCAAAATTGTTCCGTTCAGCCGCCAGCTTTTCGCTGGATCTCCTGCATAAGGTGCCGCACCTGACTAGCAATGAAGGCTTGTGACTCAGTGGGGTCTAAAGGAGTTTGGTATCCATTTAAAATAGTCTCCCGCGTGTTTTCTGAACGAAGAAGATAATGATATGGGGAAAACTCGATTTGGAGCAACAAGTTTAACTCTCCCGAACCCAAGGTGTTCTTACCTTGGAAGCCTTGCCATTGGATAGTAAAAACGAACCTATCCAAATCATCATAACCTTCCTCAGCAGGATCTGAAACCAATTGTTTTTTCCATTCGGCTAGACTAGGATAGTGCGCTAAATGCCTAAAAAGTACTGGCTCGCCTGCGAAGGTGTCAATGATGCTATCCTCGTAAGTTAATTGTTCCTTTTCCTCTGAAGGAGGATGTGGCTTTTGGTATTCTTCCGTGATTTTTTCTGAAACTTGGATGAAAAGGGCATCTAGTTTTTGCGTCTTTTCTCTCAACTTTAGCAAAAAGGGCAAAATTACTGAGGAGAGGGTCTCAACGAGGATTTTAGGGTTTCTACTTGCTTTCAGTTTCTCATCCAATTCTATCCCCTGAACAAACAAAGCTATCTCCTTATCCAAATCATCCGGCTCCGTAATTTCCTCTCCCAGCAACCCACTGAGCTGTAGTTTCAATGATCGCTCCAGGCCTTTATACAAGTACTCAAAGAGCGGCTGATATACCCCTTGATCAGCCTGGTTAAGGGCTGCATAATAGGCATTGCGGTTTTCTTGTCGAACAACTATAGGGGGAAATTGCCGCCGCATCAAGATGAAATTCATCAGCAGGCGGGCCAAGCGACCATTCCCATCATCAAAGGGATGAATGGAGGTGAAACGGTGATGGAAAAGCACCGCGAGGACCAAAGGGTGGAGGTTCTCGGCCTCTCCAGCCTGCTGGTACCATGCCACCAGTTCATGCATCAAAATGGGTGTTTCTTCGGGCGTGGCGTAATAGTGTAGTTCGCCAGTGGGGGTACGAACGTGGTTGGGTTGAGACTTATAGACCCCTAATTCAATGCGTTTACGGGTCGGATTGCCATTAGGGGTAATCGCATCTACCTCGTAAGGCTCCACCAAGATGATTTCGTGGAGGCTACGGATGTCTCGCTCGGTTAACGAGTTTTCCGCTTGGATCAAGCCCATCATGAAATCTATACCCTGATTGTGGCCGCGGATGTCAAGGTGATCTTTAAGTGGTTTCCCCTTGGCTGTAAGCCCTTCCATCAAAAAGGCAATGGTTTCCCCATAGTCAAGCGAATTCCCCTCAATGGCGTTTGAGTGATAGTTCCAGTCTAGCCTAAACTTCTGCATGATGCGTCCTTGAACGTCCGAGGGCCAAGGGCGTAAGGCATCAATTCGACCTCTGAGTTCATCTAAATAGGTGAGCTCTTTCAAGTTCGAATACTGATCTGCTATCTGTTGTAAAGCTGAGACCTTCATGTCACTAAGATAAAAAAGCTAGCCCAATCCATCACCCCCCACAAAAAAGGGCCGCCCAAACGGCAGCCCCATCAAAATCTTCGCTCTAAAACTGATGGTTCTAACTCAGCAACTCCCTCCAGCTCAACTTCTGCTGGATGTAGGCTTTGACTTCGCCCATGGGTAAGCGCACCTGCTCCATGGTATCTCGGTCCCGGACGGTCACGGCTCCATCATCCTTGCTTTGGTGATCCACGGCGATGCAGAAGGGGGTACCGATGGCATCCTGACGGCGGTATCGCCGTCCGATGGTATCTTTTTCCTCGTACATCACAGGCAGGTCGTACTTCAGCTCGGCAAACAATTCCCGGGCAATCTCGGGCAGTCCATCCTTCTTGACGATGGGCAGGATGGCTGCCTTATAAGGAGCGAGCATAGGGTGCAGCTTGAGCACCACCCGGGTATCGGTCCCGCCTTTGGCGTTGGGGACTTCCTCCTCTAGGTAGGCATTGCAGAGCTGAGCCAAGAAGGTCCGGTCAAGACCTACCGAGGTTTCCAATACGTAAGGGACGTAGCTCTCTTGGGTCTCTGGGTCAAAGTATTGCAACTTTTTACCCGAAAACTCCTGATGCTGGCCCAAATCAAAATCAGTGCGTGAATGGATTCCCTCTAGTTCCTTGAAGCCGAAGGGGAAGCGGAATTGGATGTCCTCAGCTCCATCGGCGTAGTGGGCCAGCTTTTCGTGCTCGTGGAATTGGAGTCTCTCTGGCTTTAGTCCCAAAGCTTTGTGAAACTTCATCCGCGCTTCTTTCCAGTACTGAAACCACTCCATTTGGGTACCAGGCTTGATGAAGTATTGCATCTCCATCTGCTCAAATTCCCGCATGCGGAAGATGAACTGCCGGGCCACAATCTCGTTGCGAAAAGCCTTACCTACTTGGGCGATGCCAAATGGCAGCTTTTGGCGGCTGGTTTTCTGTACGTTCAAGAAGTTGACGAAAATCCCTTGCGCGGTCTCTGGTCTGAGGTAGAGATCCATGGCCGAATCTGCCGTCGCACCTAGCTGAGTCTTGAACATCAGGTTAAACTGGCGGACTTCCGACCAATTTTTGGATCCACTCTCAGGATCAGCGATGCCTTGTTCTACGATGATGTCTCGCAGGGCTTGTAAGTCGTCGCTGTTCAGCGCTTCTTCAAACTTCGCCTGGAGTTCCTGGGCTTTCTTGGCGTTGCGGTTGTTTTGCAGGTAGCCTTGATACTCCTCAGAGTCTGCTTCCCAACCTTCTTTGCGGGCGCGCTTGGCCGTGTCTTTTTCAGACTTAGCTTGATATTTAGCGATCTGATCTTCGATCAGGACGTCTGCTCGGTAGCGCTTCTTGGAATCTTTGTTGTCGATCAAAGGGTCATTGAACGCATCCACGTGGCCTGATGCTTTCCAAATGGTCGGATGCATCAGGATCGCAGAGTCCAGTCCCACGATGTTTTCGTGCATTTGGGTCATGGCCTTCCACCAAGCCTCAATGATGTTGCGCTTGAGCTGGGCGCCTAGCTGTCCATAGTCATATACCGCACCGAGTCCATCGTAGATTTCGCTGCTGGGAAACACAAAACCGTACTCTTTGGCGTGAGAGACGACTTTGGGGAATATTTCATCGTAGTTCATGCGTGGGATGTTTAGAGGCGAGTGAGAAGTGGGAGGCAGGATGCGGGAAGCGCGATAAAAGGTTTGTAATGGTATCTAAGGGTACGTCTCGCTTCTCGCCTCCCGCAGCGACAGCGATCTCCCAGCGTAGCGGTCTCATCAACCGACCCAGCCAGCTACTTCGTCTTGGGAGGGATTTTTCAAGCCGAGCTTGTATTTTTTATTGATGCCCACCAGTTCTTGGTGGAGCTTGCCTGCTTTGGCAGATTGTAGCTCGTGCACGGTGTTGATCCCGGCTTTGTACAAGGGGCGAACCCATATCTCGGGTACTCCCGCTTCGACAAAGGCCTCGGCCGAATCGTGCTCGATTTTTGCTTCTGGGCGCATGTGGGGGAAAAATAGCACGTCTTGGATGCTGGGTTGGTTGGCCATGATCATGGTCAAGCGATCGATGCCGATGCCCAAGCCCGCCGTCGGCGGCATGCCAAATTCCAAGGCTCGAAGAAAGTCTTCGTCCAAGACCATGGCTTCGTCGTCTCCACGCTTGCCCAGCTCGAGTTGTTCTTCAAAGCGCTGGCGCTGGTCAAGGGGGTCGTTGAGCTCCGAGAAGGAGTTGCAAATTTCCTTGCCGTTGACGATGCCCTCAAAACGCTCTACCAAGCCGGGCTTGCTGCGGTGCTTTTTGGCCAAGGGGCTCATCTCCACGGGATAGTCGGTGATGAAATGGGGCTGGATGAGTAAGTGTTCCACTTTCTCACCAAAAATTTCATCGATCAACTTACCCCGACCCATGCTCTCATCCACGGGCACGCCTAAGTCTTTGGCGGTATCGCGCAGAGCCCCTTCATCCATCTCAGAGATGTCCACCCCGGTGTAGTGCTGGATGGCCTCGTACATGCTGAAGCGTGGCCAAGGCCGCTTGAAGTCGATTACATGCTCGCCGACTTGCACCTGGGTGCTCCCATTGGTGGCAATGGCGATGCTTTCGACCATTTCTTCTACCAGGTCCATCATCCAGTCGTAGTCCTGGTAGGCCACGTAGAGTTCCATTTGGGTGAACTCTGGATTGTGGAAGCGGGACATGCCCTCGTTGCGGAAGTCCTTGGCAAACTCAAATACCCCCTCAAATCCTCCTACGATTAGCCGCTTGAGGTACAACTCATTGGCGATGCGCAGGTAGAGCGTCATATCCAAGGTGTTGTGGTGAGTCTTGAAAGGCCGGGCGGCAGCTCCTCCATACAAAGGCTGCAGGATGGGGGTTTCTACCTCCAAATAACCTTTGTCGGTGAGGAAGTTGCGCATGGTCTGTACCACCTGGCTGCGCTGGCGAAAGGTTTGTCTGACCTGCGGGTGCACGATCAGATCGAGGTAGCGCTGGCGATAGCGCTGCTCGGTATCGGTCAAGGTATCGTAGATCTCCCCGTCCTTTTCCTTGGGAAAAGGAATGGGTCTCAAGACCTTGCTCAGGATCTGGAATTCTTTGACGAATAGGGTCTTTTCCCCCGTTTTGGTGATGAAGGCATATCCCTTCACCCCGATGATGTCACCGAGAGAGGTGAGCTTCTTGAATACGTCGTTGTAAAGGCTTTTGTCGTCACCAGGGCAGAGTTCATCGCGCTGGAAGTAGAGCTGAAGCTTGCCCGTTTCGTCCTGCAATTCCCCAAAAGAAGCTTTGCCCATTACCCGTTTATTGACCAGTCTGCCGGCCATGGCGAGTGCCTCAAAGCCTTCCTTGCCTTCCTCGTAGTTCTTCTCTACGAATGCGGCGGTGGCATTTACCTCAAAACGAGCCGCTGGATAGGGGTCAATGCCCATATCTCTAAGCTGTTGTAGCTCTTCTCTGCGTTGGATTTCCTGGTCTGAAAGAAATAAATGATCCATCAAAAGGGTGGATAATGGGTTAAAGCGCTGCGAAATTACCCAATTTCCTGCACAAGAGAAAAATTATGGGTAGCTCCGGAGGTGCAAACTTCTAAGATGCAGTTGGATGCAGAAGTAGACTGGCACTCAGTCTCCTGTGTTTCCTCTTCATCATTCCAGCTGATTCACGACCTCCATTTCGGTATTTAGCTCTGTTCGGTCAATTCCCGTGACTTTAAACAGAACCTCAAAGTCTTGCTTGGGCGAGACCTGGACTTCGTCAAACTGTGCTTCAATTTGCTGAAGCAGGTGTAGGTCGGTAAAGTTGTTCAATGCTTGGGAAGCTCCTGTGTCCCATAACCCTCCGAAGAGAAAAATCTGATTGTTATGAGGGCCGGTGTATCGGCTTACAAAAGCATAGTCGGTGTGCATGGCTTTGGGATCCCCACTGGGCGAATAGACCTTTCCATCGAGGAAATAGGCTTCGGTACGCGAAGAGTCATACGAAAACGCACTCTGATAAAAGTAGGTGTTCAAAAAGCCTGCTGTTTTCTGCATGCCCACAAATACAATGTGATGGTCATGTAAATCTCTTACGTCAATTTGAGAACTTAACCGGATCTGGAACGGCTTTTTGTTGACGTAAAACAGCTGCGTTAGTCGCTGTACCCAGTCTTTGCTGTTGCGAATCAAAAAGGAATAATCCTGGATTTCGTAAGTCGCTAGGCTGTCGGTGAGGGTGTTTTGGTATTCCTCAAATTCTTCTAGTGAATTAATGTGCCCAAAGCGAATGGTGCGGTTCTCCTTTCTGACTTTTAAGGTTTCTTTGATCATGAATAAGTCACCAATAACGATCATGATGGACTTGTCGTCGTCAAATACTTTTTTCCAAAAGGGAGATTGAGCAATTGATTCTTCGGGGAATGCAGGATCACCTTTCTCCGTTTCGGTGCCGATTAGCCAGCCCAAGCCAAACAAGATGAGCCCAATGCCTATCGCTCCTGCAAACATGGCTTGTTTGCTCCACAAAAAACGATCAGCTGCTGCAATTTCTTCTTGCTGCTGCTCTACAAATGCCACTTCATAGCTCCCTTTGGGGATCGTTAGTCGAAAAGACTCCTGTTTACCTTCCCCGTCAAAATAGGCCTTCAGCTTTTTTCGAAGGTGAAACATGTGTACCCGGACTTTACCCCCCTCAGAATGAATTTGATCCTGAACGCCGTATAAGTGTACCGCAATCACCGATTCCTTGGGCACTTCTCCTTGCTGACTGGTGGAAACCAAGAAAGCAAGCAGCTTGGCATGCAAAGCTGACGACCCAAAAGACTCACTCTCTATAATCCGCTTGACTAGCTCATTTTGAGATGTTTGATCCATACCTCTCTCTTTGAAATAGGGAAGGGGTTACCAGACATTAACAGTTCGCTTAACCGTTTTTAACGTGCTTAAAGCGACCTGTCAGGCTAAATTAGGATAAAATTGATGGCAGGAGAAACGGTCTTTTCCTTCCCTGCCATTTCAATTTCCAACTTTCCTACGAACGTTAACATCAATGAGAAGGCTACTACTCTGTGCCCCTCTATTGGGAATATCCTTCCTCTGCCTAGTTGCAATTTGCGTAGGCTGTAGCCACCCCAAGAGCAAAGAACTGCGCGAAGCACAAGCCCAACTTCCCTCAGTCATTGACTTCAATTACCACGTAAAGCCCATCCTCTCGGACAAGTGCTTTGCTTGCCATGGGCCAGACCAAGCGAACCAGCAAGCCGATTTGCGGCTTGACATAGCTGATGGGGCATTTGCAGCTCTATCTAGCGGGAATGGCCAAGCCATCGTCCCCCGAAAACTCCATAAGAGTCAGGCGTTCTTGAGGATGATTTCTGATGATCCAGCCCTGGTGATGCCTCCTCCTGAGGCACATTTGGCGTTGAGTATCCAAGAAGTTGCCACGATTGCCAAGTGGATTGAGCAAGGGGCAGCATACAAACCTCATTGGTCTCTGATTCCTTTGAAACCGGTTGAGTCCCCAGCAACAGCAGAACCAAGCCTCAACAACGAGATCGATCGTTTTATTGTTGATCGACTGAGGAACAAAGGCTTGAGTCTGGCTAAAGAAGCTGCCCCAACCCAATTGATCCGGCGACTCAGTTTTACCTTGACCGGACTGCCTCCTTCCTTGGCCGAGATTGAGGCCTTTTTAGATGATCCGTCTCCCGACGCCTATGAACGACTGGTGGACCGCTATTTAGCTTCGGATGCCTACGGAGAACACATGGCCGCTTATTGGATGGATGTGGCTCGCTATGCTGACAGCGACGGCTATCTGGACGACAAGCATCGGGAAAATTTTCCCTACCGAGATTGGGTCATCCAGGCCTTTAACGACAACATGTCTTATGAGCAGTTTGTGACTTGGCAGATCGCCGGAGACCTCCTGCCAGACGCCAGTCGGGAGAGCATTTTGGCTACTGCATTCAACCGCATGCATAAGAAAAACTCGGAAGCAGGGATTGTATATGAAGAGTTTCGAGTAGAATACGTGGCTGATCGGACCAACACTTTTGGCAAGGCTTTCCTAGGATTGACGATGGAATGCGCGCGCTGCCATGACCACAAATACGATCCCATTTCTCAACAGGACTATTACCAACTCTTCAGCTTCTTTAATAGTACCAATGAATTGGGGACTCCTGTATATGGTCCAGATCAAACTCCAGGTCCTAGTTTGATGCTCCCAACGCCTTTGCAGGAGCAGCAACTGGACTCCCTCAAAGCCTATATCTCAAAGCTGGACCGAGAGCGCGCCCATTATCAGCCTGATCTTGCTTTTCAGGATTGGAAAGCTCACAACTTGCTAAATCTGCCTAGGGTCCAGAAGCGTCTTCAGCAAAAGCTGGTGGCCCATTATGGGTTTGATCAGGTGGAAAAAAAAGGCAAAGGCTATGAATCTCCAGAAGCGGAAGGCAGAACGGCGCCGGCAAAGCTAATAGATCCGGTCCTGAAAGCCGGGAAAGTAGGACAAGCCTTTTTTACCAATGACTACAACAAAGGGCACCTGGGTAAAAAAGTTGGGTGGTACGATCGTACCGATGCATTTTCCCTCGACCTATGGGTGTATCCGGATACCCTCTACGAAGACGTAGCCATATTGTACCACAGTGAGGATGTTCGAATCGGGCTTAAGGGATACACCCTAAGCTTGCAAGGGAATAAGCCTACCTTTATCATGGCTCATTCTTGGCCCCAAAATGCCATTCAAGTCCAAGCCAATACCGCTCTGCCCATTAGGAGATGGACCAAGCTCACGGTTACTTATGATGGATCAAGTCAAGCAAAGGGAGTCCGAATGTTCCTAGACGGTCAGCAGCAATCCCTCACCACGGTCCACGACAATCTATACAAAGGAATTCTTTTTGAGCCCAACATCCATACCTATGGCTTCAGGGGCCTGAGCATCGGAAATATGGGGAAATCGGTTCCCTTTAAACGCGGCGGCATAGACGAACTGAAAGTATACGAGGGCGTCTTGTCTGCTTTGGAAGTATGGGTGGATTATGTGCCTTTTTCATCAGGTAACAAGTCAAACCTTCCTCAGGATCTCTTGCAAGATTATTACGCCGTGAATATCGACCCGGTGGAAAAGGAGTATCGAGCCCAGCTAAGCACGCTTCGACAAGCAGAAAATCAGGTGGTAAATGAAGTCTCCGAGATCATGGTCATGGGAGACTTGCCACAAGCTCGACCGACCTTCGTGCTAAATCGCGGTGCTTATGATGATCCGGGACAAGAGGTTTTTCCCAAGATGCCTAAATCCATCTTGTCATACCCCGATTCTTTGCCTCCAAACCGCTTGGGATTGGCCCAATGGCTTTTTGACAAACGCAATCCTCTCACCGCACGGGTATTTGTCAACCGAATCTGGCACCTGCATTTTGGCCGGGGCTTGACCAGGACCATCGAAGACGTAGGCAACCAAGGAGGGCTGCCCTCCCATCCCGAATTGTTGGATTGGCTGGCTTGGGACTTCATGCAGCATGGATGGGACATCAAACGACTGCACAAGCAAATCGTTTTGTCGACTACCTTTCGCCAGTCCTCTAAGGTTTCTCCTGAACTACACGAACTAGATCCTGAGAATATCTACTTGGCCCGTGGGCCGAGCCGCAGGATGACCGGAGAGATGATCCGGGACAATGCCTTAGCGATTTCTGGTTTGTTAAATCCTAGCCTGGGTGGTCCCAGTGTGCATCCCTATCAACCCAAAAACTTGTGGGCTTCTCTCACCAATAAAAAATGGGCCTACCGCTATCCAGAAGCCGATACCTTGAATAGCTACCGAAGAAGCCTCTACACCTTTTGGAAGCATTCTGCTCCGCCTCCCTCCATGCAGATCTTTGATTTAGGTAGTCGAGCAGAATGCGTGATCCGCAGGCAGATCACCAGTACGCCCTTACAGGCTCTCAACTTGCTCAATGACCCTCAGTTTATAGAGGCTGCTCGGATGTTGGCTGAACAGGCTTTGACGAAAAGCAATGATCCTGAGGCCCAAATTCACTACGTATTCATGACTTGTACCGGAAGGGCTCCAACCCAAAGTGAACTGAACTCACTCAAGAGTTTTTACCAGCAGGAAAAAGCTCAATTCGAGGCCCATCCAGAAAAAGCACTGGCCTATTTATCCACGGGGATTAGCCCTTGGAATAAAGAGCTAGAACCAGATAGCCTTGCTGCTTTGGGCGTTCTCGCCAATTCCGTCATGAATACAGATGAAGCATACACCCTCCGATAACCGATCGAATACCTACTCGATGCAAAACCACCACCAAGCAGTTGTTCGCCATACTCGCCGCGATTTCCTCAAAAGGTCGGCCATGGGCCTAGGTACTTTGGCCTTAGGTAGCTTATTGAACCCCATTGAAAGCTTCGGCCAGGGTCTCCTAAGGGGAGACGGTGGGGTGCTAGGTAAGCCCCATTTTCCTGCCAAAGTCAAACGAATCATTTATCTCTTTCAAAGTGGCGGCCCCTCTCAGATCGAGACCTTTGATTACAAACCCGCCCTGAGCAAGTGGCATGGTCAAGAAATCCCTGATTCCGTGCGGGGAGCCCAACGAAATTCGGGCATGGTCGCCAATCAGTCCACCTTTCCTCTGGTCAGGTCCATCTATGATTTCCAGCAGCATGGCCAATCCGGCGCCTGGGTAAGCGAACTGTTTCCCCATACCGCCAAGGTGGTGGATGACCTGTGCATCATTCGCTCCATGTACACGGACGCCATCAACCACGAACCCGCGGTGATGTTCATGCAAACCGGTTCTCAGATCAGTGGGCGTCCTTCTATGGGTGCGTGGTTGAGCTATGGCTTGGGCTCTGACAATGAAAACCTACCCAATTTTGTGGTGATGATTTCCAAAGGTGGAGGCGCCCAGCCCTTGAGTGCCCAAGCTTGGGGAAATGGATTTCTCCCTTCCCATCATCAAGGGGTTCAGTTTCGCTCAGGTAAGGACCCGGTACTTTACCTCAATACGCCCCACGGAGTTGACATGGAGGACCGCCGCCGTTCGCTTGATTTGATCAACGGACTGAACCAGGAGCAATACCAGCACTGGGGAGACCCCGAGATCAACTCTCGGATCAACCAATACGAGATGGCCTACCGGATGCAGATGTCGGTACCCGAGACCGTGGACGTTTCTAAAGAGCCAGAGCACATTTTTGAACTGTATGGAGAAGAGGCACGCCAGCCTGGAACCTACGCCCGAAACTGCCTGCTTGCTCGGAAGCTGGCCGAGAAGGATGTCAAGTTCATCCAACTCTACCACATGGGCTGGGACCAACATGGAAATTTACCTTCCGCTATCAGAAAACAAGCCTTGGGCACGGATCAAGCCACTGCGGCCTTGATCACCGACCTCAAGCAAAGAGGATTGCTTGAAGATACCCTGGTGATTTGGGGAGGGGAGTTTGGCCGTACCAGCTTTTCTCAAGGGCGCTTAACGGCAACTAATTATGGGCGGGATCATCATCCAGGTTGCTTCACGATGTGGATGGCAGGAGCAGGGGTCAAAGCGGGAATGGTATACGGGGCGACTGATGAGTTTAGCTACAATGTGGCTGAAAATCCGGTGCACGTCCACGACTTTCAAGCTACCCTGTTACACCTCCTAGGAATCGACCACGAACGACTGACCTATAAATACCAAGGCCGCCGCTTTCGCCTAACCGATGTACATGGACATGTGGTTAAGGACATCCTTTCTTGAGGAGAGCTTGGGATGCTGGATATGAGATATTGGGATAAGTGTACCCTTAGTCGGCGGCTTAGCTGAGTGATTCTTTTTCTCATTTTCTTGACCCCAAATATTCTTTCTGCGATAAACCCAAGTGGAAGTACTTGAACCTCGAAAAATAGACTGTCAGAGTGGGAAAGTTAGAATTGAAGTTAAAAAGTTAAAAAGTTAAAAAGTTAAAAAAGTTAAGAAGTTAAATAATTGATAATTAGATTTTTAACTCCCTTAACTCCCTTAACTCCCTTAACTCCCTTAACTCCCTTAACTCCC
>CAZFPQ010000119.1:0-5206 GCA_964521065.1 uncultured Bacteroidia bacterium
TTGAGCGAGGAGAACACTTTGGGTATTCAGTCGCGAATATTGGAGACTTGAATGGAGACGGTCGTCCTGAGCTTGCCGTAGGTTCATGGGGCGCTGATGGGGACAGAGGAGCCGTATATATTCTTTTTCTAAGGGCAGATGGCTTTGTAAACCAATATCAACGCATTGCTCAAAATGACGGCAACTTTCCTGGCACCCTAAACGCTAGCTATCACTTTGGATGTAGCGTAACGGGACTCGAAGACATCAACCAGGATGGAATACCAGACATGGCGGTAGGGGCATATGGAAGCGATGAAGGAGGCTCATTCAAAGGAGCGGTTTGGTTTCTCTACCTGGCAGACGATGGTACCGTAGGGGAAGGCGCATTTGTCATCAATGGTGAACATCCCCTGATGATTACGACCCTTAACGATTTTGACTATCTGGGATGGAGTGTAAACGAAATCGGCGACCTAGACGGAGATGGTCGAAATGAAGTCGCAGTAGGAGCCCCTAGAACCAACACATTGGGTAGTGGAAACGCTGAAGGCCGCTTGTACATTTTTTACATGGGCGGATATGGTGTGTTACGAACCTTTAGTGTAATTGATGAAGAAGAAGGGAATCTCCAACAAGCTCTTTCGGCAGGGACCTTCTTTGGAAGTTCTGTTGAGAATGCTGGCGATGTAGACGGGGACGGCATAGAAGACATTTGGGTAGGAGGTAGAGGAGGAAATGGAGGTCGAATCTACCGCCTTACCCTCAACGGAAAAGGGGCTGGCCGTATCGAAGGGCGCGCCATGATTTTCCCGGATGGGGTGTCCAATCCTGTAGCTGGCGGAACAGCCTATCTATTTGACCTGTATGATGACTCCCCCTTTCTATTTGGCCATGATACCACCGCTCGGGTGCCGGTAAATGCAAATGGCGAATTTGTTTTCGAAGACATCCCCTTACGTGCCTACTATCTCAAGGTAGAAGGAGATGCTGACAGCTTACTAGGAGGATATTACAAAGAAGACTTAGAAACCCGGCGCAGAAGCTACGTAAGTCCTAGCGCCTTATTGCTAGAAGGAGACACCCTATTGGATGACATCTTCCTGGCCAACCGCAAGCGAGTCAGAACAGGCACTTCCACCTACATCATGTATGGAAGATCTTATCCGGGTAAAGGAGGATTTAAAACGGATCAACCTACTGTCGGGTTACCGCTTATTCTTATGCTGGCGGGTACCGATAGCCTGATTGACTATGTAGCCACCGATAGCGCGGGAGAATTTGCACTAGGCCTGGAGGATAACACCCTTACCTATGACCTAATCGCAGATCTGCCAGGCCTTCCTATGGACTCTGCAACAGCCCTGAGCATTGCCTTCCCAAGTGGGCAGGACTCATTTGAAATAGAAGTCATCATCGACTCCTTTGCCATTTTCGTGGGCCTGAATCCCGCTACGAGCCTGAGCGAACTTCCAGATGCATTATACGAGCTCCGCATAGGGCCCAATCCCACCCAGGATTTCTTAACGGTAATGTGGGAAGGCCCAAGTCCAGAAGACGCTACATTTAGGATCAGAGACCTCGCGGGCAGGCAGGTTTTTGAAGTGAATGGAAAAAGAGGGGAGGAACAGCAATTTAACCTTGCTAACCTAACACCTGGCATGTATCTGCTGGAAGCGCGTAGTAGCTCGGGGGTTTGGCTGCGAAAATTCCGAAAAGAGTAACGTCTGACGAAAGCACGCATGTAGAGGGGCAGGGTTCTGTCCCTCTTTATATTTTGCCTTTTCTGTCGCCGATCTTCCCCATAACCAAAGTTAAATTCGATGATCAAAAATCTAGTTTTTTACCCAAAGGGACAATTGCTCATGCCAAAGCAGCAATTTGGACTTGATGGGAAGCATTTTGGTGATTGTTCGCCACTCACGGCAATGAAACTACGAAGCAATGAATAAAGAGGAGGTTTGGGGAAGGTCCATAAATTGTTGATTATGAGCAAGGTGCTTAATTTTGTTTTCAACACCAAGGGTGGGGAAGGATGGAACACTACCTTCTATTCACCAAAATTATCTTTTACGAAGGTAGCATCAGTTTTAAATTGATAGGCTTCTTTATCGGCCACACCCTCGTATTCAAAGTCAACAATCATTTCACATTCAATTTCAAAGTTAGCTGGACCATGCTTTTTAAACACCAGCTTTTCTATATCACACCAATTGTGAGCAAAACCAATGTAAACGGAAGCTTCCATTTGAGGATGAGAATGGCGGTTAACTTCTATTCCGTCGAGAGCCATTGGGTCTTTTAAATTCAAAGCCAGCCATTCAAATACAATTTCCGTTTCGATTGGACCGCCCTCATATTCTAAACCAGTGTTAAATGATTTTAAAGGGACAGTAATTCTATGAAACAAAGTCCTCTTTAAACCTATATTTTCATTTTCAAACCAATATGTTTTTATAATTCCCTTTGTTGGAATCGCTTTTTCCTGAAGGTTAATCTTAAGTCCCATTATTTGCTATTTTGATTAGCCTAATTATGTCGTACAGAAAGTAGCTTTATGGATTCTTAATACGGTACTGTTTTTTTCTATAGTGCTTCCAATTTCTCTTGTTTTTCCCAATAGTTGAATTTACCGTTTCCCATCCATGCGGAAAACAATAAGAACAGCCCATTATTTCCCCTGATTCTATTCGGGAGACTTGAACATTAGAAATTTTGATTGGAAAATCGGCAAATCCGAATTCATTCTTTCCAAAGGCTTTGACAAATACTTTTTTCTCTCTCATTTCATTGCGATTAGGTGGAACTACCTAATGCAATGCGCCTTTAAAGAAATTAATTAAGCGAACCATAGCCTTCATGATTTATCACCTATACGAAAAGTCAGGAATAAAGATTTTAA
Source organism: uncultured Bacteroidia bacterium (assembly GCA_964521065.1). Classification (GTDB taxonomy): domain Bacteria; phylum Bacteroidota; class Bacteroidia; order J057; family J057; genus CAYVAP01. Next base: position 2,882 of record CAZFPQ010000119.1, read on the forward strand.
GCACAACGGTTAATGTATGGCATGTGGCGTGGCAAGAACCGAACTTCCATCGAACGGCCGTGTATGGTCTTTGAGCGGCTATGGCTTACACCTATTATAGGTTCATTCTTATTCCATTCATTTCTTTCAATGCTTCCCATTCAGCCCAAAATTGACTCCATCCTTCAGCCTCAAAATCGTCATAGTACGTTTTGGGTTTAGCGTTGGCATAAAACTCTTCAATTGTGACTATCATATTTCGAATTTCTTCCTGAAACTCATCTTTGTTCACCAATATCGGCTTGCCAGTTTCGCTTTGGAGATTTATTCCACGTTTGGTGTGCGTTATTTTCCACTCTAATCCCATGTTACACCCTTGAACTATGAGCAAATCGCCACTCCTTTCGCTTGGAATAATAAAGTGGCCACAGCAGGGAAGGAGGGAGTTCTCATACATGCCAGGTTCATAGTCCCTTTTCAGACTTCTCATGAGGAACAAAGCGAACGTTCCTAAGCTCCAGGAACCTGCCTCGGCATTTGATAATACTTCATCACCAATCCTAACTAACACCTCCCCGTGAACGCATTTGTCTTCGGGGTCATCCTGTCCATCGTCTTTGATCCAATGGAGTCTTAGAATCGTTATTTCAAAATTTTTATTCACACTAAATTAAAGGTGATGGCTTGACCGCCTATAAATCGGACCTTATTACGGATAGGTTACTTGGGCATTGAGAGTCCCTAACCCTACCTGGGTCTTGAATTCTGGTGTAAATTCTCTTATTTCCATAGCAGCAAATTTCATAATTTCGAAAAAATTAAACTGTTGCCCTAATTTCTGGGGTACACTATTCTTGGGACAAGTCTATTACTTCTTTCCACTGTCTGGCTAATTCTTCTACATAGCTACCAAATGTATTTATATTCTTAAATGTATGGAAAGTATATTCAGGCTGGTCTTTAACAAAATCGACATTTTCAAAGCTGTGGTCATGAGAAAATAAATATAATTCTTCTGCTACTGGTTCATAAAGCGTTAAATCTCCATTTACTTCATGAGAGAATGTAAGGAAAGTCGAATAATCGATTTCTGTCTTCCCTTCATCTTCACACATCATGGAATAATAGTCATCCCAATCTCCTATACCTCTTGAGCATTCGGATCCGATGAATATAAAGTTCTTATTATTAGTAAAAGAACCTTCTGGCTGGTTGAAAGATTCCCGAATTCCCCCAATATTTCTTAGCAGTAATTCATGCTTTTCTATCAACTCGTGCTTGTATTCCTCAACAGTCTCTTGCTGATTTAGCCAGCCACAGACTTCTCCTTCTTTGCTATCCCAAGCAAAAAGAATATAGTTTATGTCATCAATCTTTAAATACGTCTGTCTTGATTTTAAAATCAGTTCTGTAAGTTCTGGGAAAGTAGTTCTAAACTCTTCACTAAGTCGGATTTCTTTTGATACTTCAAACTCTACTTTTGAATTAGTACCGATAAACCAGCTTATTTCAGTTTGAAATGCTTTGAAATCTTGATTCACGTTTTGTGCTTTTTATTTTTTGAAGATAAAGGTCTCGCAGCATGCGCAGTACAATGCTAAGTAGCTGCGAAGCAGGTATCGCTTATTTTGTCGTCATCGCCGCTTGTTACCACTCGTCTTCATTCTTAATGTGTGGTTACTACTGCCAAAACAAAACATTGCGTATATCTCCCCAAATACAGCCGCTACACGCCAATAACGAGAATTGACGTGTAGCCACCAATATACGCAACTCCAACCGGGTCTCCACCTCATCAAGCTCGCTAGACTAGAAAGTCTATTTGATGCCTAGTGGTTTCCTCAAACCAGAGAGGGCTTGGGACTCCTGACTCGACGCGTACAATTTGCATTACCTGCTATCCAGATAATCGCTACCTTCCCCCATGGCGAAGATAGACCCCTTTGGCAAATACAAGCGAGACATTTGGCGGCAGCTGGCCGAGCAAATAGATGGTGACTTCTTTCGAGGAAAGATGTTCAAACCGGACCGAGTCGAAGCCTATTACGCGGACTGGATGATCACGCTTGACACCTTTACGGTTGACAAGGTGGTTTATACCCGGATCAGAGCGCCCTATGTCAACCGCGATGATTTCGTTTTTAAAATATTTCGAGAACACCTGGGCCATCGGATTGGGAAGTCTTTTGGCATGAAGGACATCCGGGTGGGCTACCCCGCTTTTGATCGCGATTTTGTGATCCAGGGGAGTGACGAAAGAAAACTCAAAATGATGTTCGCCAATCCGAAAATTAGAGAGTTGATTAGTTTTCAACCGAAAATTCTTCTTCAATTGAGAAGAGAGGC
>CAZFPQ010000119.1:5306-21425 GCA_964521065.1 uncultured Bacteroidia bacterium
TTTGTCAATGAAGTGGTATCCTGATAGCATGGATCCGGGGGCTCCCATCTGCCGATGAGGATCCAAGGTCGCGCCGGCGAAGTAGATCCGATTATCCAATGGCTCGGCTAGCTTCTTCAAATTGGAGGTTTTTTCGAAAGGGGTAACGACCCAGGTACCTTGGGTATATTCGTGTTGCCCCCAGTTCTCTAGGCGGTATTCTCCGGTATAGGTTTCGGAGGCCTTGCCATCAAACATTTGATCCAATTCCTTGATCAAGGTCGCGATGATTGCGTCTTCAGAACCAAGCGCATAATATTTTTCCGCTTCTTTGCCTGCACATAGAAACCCCAATAGCTTGGTCTGAGCCTCCTTGCCAAAGGCCATGTCAAAGTATGATTTTTCTCCGTCTTTGGCGCCATAGCCCGTCTCGCACTGAATCAAATCGGGGTAAAACTTTTCCGAAAATTTCATGGCTACTTTGAGGCCAGGCAGGAAGTTGATCGATGCGATGGCCTTCGTTTTTTGAGGACTTAGTTCTGGAGAGAACTTGATCTTATTTGACTTCAAAACCCCAGGAGAAACGGCGACAAGGACTTTGTCTGCTTCATAGGTATCGCCGTTTGCGGTTTCTATGCTTACTTTTTCACCGGTGTAGTCAATGGAACTTATGGGCGAATGGTAAACGATTTTGTGCTTTACTTCCTTGGCTATGTTTTCATCCAGGAAATCGTACCAGGTCGAACGCTTGAACTTGGATTCTGGCATAAAATCGTAGAAGTACCTCAAATAAGAGGTAGCAGGTTTGAGCGCGGTTCCGTCCCACTTGAGGACGCTATTGAGGCGGTAAGGAATGACCTCTTCATCAATTTCGTCGCCGCTTTTTCCTTTGATGACATTCAAAACCCGGGGGTGGCTATGGATCCACTCGGCTCCTAGATCAACGGGAAAATCTGCCAAGGTGCTGTCCTTTTTCAGCCGTCCCCCGTAGCGGTGGCTGGCTTCGAGAATCAGGTAGTCAATGTGGTTGCGCTCCAATATCTTGGCGGCGGCTAGGCCTGCTCCCCCCGCACCGATGATGATGACCTTCCCCCCGTATTGGTAGCTTTTGTGCAAAGCAGTTTGCTCTGGGAGTTTGTCCACGGCGCGAGCCGCCCAGTTGAAAATATACGGCGAGCTAACCCTCGACAACCATGAAACCAAATTTGTGAATGCTTGATCCGCTTTCATACGCGTTTAAATATTTCGATTTGGTTTCGAAGGTCGCGTATCCCCAACAGAAAGCACTTGACGAATGTCACAAAACTACTTCAGGGCCCTGATCCTGCTCAAGGTTTCCCTGCTCACCCCCAAATAGGAGGCGATATCGGTCAAGGAAACTCGTTGCAGCATGTCCGGTGTTTTGTCGAGCAGGGCTGCGTATCGCTCTTGGGCCGTCATGAATTGCAGTTGACGCAGCTTTTCCTCCGTGAACATCGCGTGCTCTATGAGCAGCTCATTGACTAGGCGACACATGGACAGATCTCGTTGGGCCAGTTCCCTCAGCTCCTTGATTTGGATTTGAATGAGGTCTGAATCTTCCATCAATGCCACCGTTTCTAGGGAGGGCATGCCTAGGAAAGTGGCCATAGAACCGATGAATTCACCCTCGAAGGCAAACCAGATGCACACTTCTTTGTCCTCTTTGAAATAGTAGGCTTTGGCCGCTCCCTTTAAAATCATGTATGAGTAAGGATGATGCTTGCCTTCGGAATGTACCTCTGCATGCTTGCGCGCTTGCTTGAATTCACAAAAAGGAAGTATGGCATGGAGGGTCTCCTCGTTTAGGGTAGGAAAGGTTTTTTGTAGGGTGTGTTTGAGTTCCGTCTGGTCCCAGCTTTTCATGCTTAAATGTTGTGGTCAGTACTTTTTCAAGATTTCAATCAGTTTCGTATTGACATAAATATTTTCTCTGCCGATTTTTTGTGGTTTGAGTACACCTATTTCGCTCAATTGCTTCAGATAACGTGAAGCAGCCTTCCTTTCTACACCAAGTTTTTCAACCACAAATTCTATTTTGGAGTACGGCTGCTCATAAAGTAATTCGACCACTTCTTTGCGATAAATTTTGGGGGCTTTGGCTGATACTTCAAGAATGGATTCATCCAAGGCATTTTTGATTAGACTTATTTTTTGAATCGTCATTTTGGCAGTTTCCTCTACTGCTTTAAGCATGTATAGAATCCATTCTTCCCACGCTCCATGCTTATTTACATGATTGAGCAATTGGTAGTACTGGTTTTTGTTCTCTATGATGTAAGAGCTTAAGTACAAAATAGGGATCTCAATTAGATCATTCAGGATCAAATACAGAATGTTCAAAATTCGGCCTGTTCGGCCATTCCCATCATAAAATGGGTGAATGCTTTCAAATTGACAATGGAGGATGGCGAGGTTCACCAAAGGCTCAATCTTATGTTCATTGACATTGAAATGCTCCAAAAAATTGGAGAGCAAATCCTGAATTTCAGCTTTATCCTGAGGAGGAACATAAACAATTTCTCCAGTCTTTTCATTCTTTAAGACCGTTCCTGATGTCGATCTAATGCCTGCATTATTTTCAATGATTATTCCTTGTAACTCACCAAGGTCCTTTAATCTGAGAAAGCCTTGGGTCTCAATCAGCTCAAAACCTTTAAAGATGGCTTTTCGATAATTGATTACTTCTTTCGCTTCTGGACTGTGATGAGATTTTGACGATAGCGCTTTGTACAGTTCGTCTTGAGAGGTGATTATGTTTTCGATTTCCGAACTGTCTTTTGCCTCTCTCAATACGATGGCATTGATCAGCATGGTTTGATTCGGAATGGTATTGGCAATCCCCTTTAGCTCTCCTAAAGCACTGGATGACTTGGATAATTGCTTTAGAATAGGGATTGTTTCGATCTTTTCTCGAGGCGGAGGGAGTAGAGGTAGTTTATCTGCTTGTGGGACATTTTGGGACATATTAAATCGATGTGTACCAAAAATACAATTATTGGTTCATAAGCCAATCGTTTTTTAATGTTGACCGCAACGCTAGCATATGAAATGTGCTCATCCCGTAAGAGACAAAGCCATGCTTGAGCTGATGTCAGGCTTGATGACTTGGCCTAGTTTCTAGATAGGTCAGTCCCTCTATTATTTTTTGCCATAGTTGTTCACCACAGCAAACATTGAAATCTATTTCTTTATTCCGGTAGTCAATGTAAAATTCAGGTTCATCGCCATCCCAGGGAGTGATGTATGAAAACCGTAAATTGTTTTTGACATCCTCAGCGTAATAATCTTTGCGGGGAGAGATGAGTTGTACATGCTTGGCGTCTCGGTGATCAATGATCAGGTCTTTCGTAGCTGACCGGATTACCTTAAATGGAATAAATCCGAGTGCAAGGAAACTCAGCTTGACACTATCTTTGTTGAAGGTCAACTCAAATAAAAACGTGTAGGCAAGCATTAGGCTAATCCCACCTGCCGCCAAACCTGAACTTATCCATATAAGAAACCCATACTCAAATAGCAGAGATAAGCCATACATCACCCAGGTTCCGGGAAGCAAGATAAGGCTCCAATGAAGCAAATGGCCTCTCACCTTGAACTGGTCTGCTTTATACGTGCATTCTAAGCGGCAAAATATGTTATTCAGTTTCTTCATAATTACAGCCTGAGATTGCTTAGTCGTAACCATACACATATTGACTCTAATTCGATTGCTAACTATCATTTTGGGGGATTGCCAATAGGGAACTTCTCAACGGTAAGCAGATGAACAAGAAAGAGCAAGCAAGGCATGGATTAGTTAACGTAAAAAGCTCCTTCACTGCTCCACTCGTTCACTTTTCTACTTTTAAGGTCCTGATATCAGCGATTAGTTGATTGACTGAAGACCTATTTAATCCGTTATAGATGCCACGTATATGGCGATTTTGATCAATTAGAACAAAATTTTCGGTATGCAGGAATTCATCTAAATCCTTTGCCTCGCCTAAATCTTCTTCAACGAAGTATTCCTTTCTACCCATTCTATAAATTTCTTCTCGATCTCCTGTTACAAGGTGCCATTTTCCTGAAACTACCCCTTTGGCCTCTGCATATCTTTTAAGGGTTGTTACAGAGTCCATTTCTGGCGTTACCGAATGGGATAGTAGGAGGACTTCTTCATCTTCCAAAAAGGCTTCTTGCAACACTCCCATATTAGCGGCCATCTTGGGGCAGATTCCGGGACAAATGGTGAAGAAAAAATCAGTCACGTATATTTTTTCCGCAAAAGTATGCTCTGTGACGGTGTCCCCGTCTTGATTGATAAACCTAAACGAACCAATCTGGTGTAGGGCCTCTATTTCATTTGAGTTTTCCTCAAACCATAAAGGGGTGAAAGTTGACTCGTTGTAATAGGGCAACTTGTCAACTCTGCTAGTGTTGTCCTTGCTACCAGGGCTACAAGCCAAAGGAAGGAGTAGGACCAGCCCCAACCAGCTATTCGTTAATCTTAATTTTTTCATCAGCTAGTTCATAACACAATGCAGCTCGTTTTAAGCCAAAGATTCTCCCATTTCTAGCCTCATAATTATTGTAAAGCTTTCCATTTTCTCTCCAGGATTGTTGCAGTCCTTCTTCTTTTCCATTGACTAAATTTCTTTGCTTAAACTTGGCCCCGCTCACATACCATTGTCGTTGAATTCCATTCGCGATCCCCTCTTCAAATGATGCTTCTGAGCGCAGGTTGCCGTTTTTCCACCATGTTCGTGTGAATCCGTCTTGCTTACCCTTTAGGTATCCACTCGCATAGCTTAGCGTGCCATCGAGGTACCACTTTCTGAAAACTCCATGCTTTTTGCCGGCTACATACTCGCCTCTTTGAGCAACTTGACCATTTTTATAGCGGGATAGAGAGACCCCTGAAAAGGGCCTACCTAAATGATAGACAAGCCCTTTTTCAGGAACTAAAACCAATTCGCTTTGATCAACTGGTTTTGTCTTGGCTTCATAGCTTCGAGATGCCTTGGAACCAGGATCACCACAAGCAATTAAGCCCAACAAAAGTGCTGATATTAGATAAGGCCTACTGAATATCATTGGGTGTGCCTTGGAAGTCACCAGGGAAAATGATGTAATACTGGTTTAGATAGGCCTCATTTTGTATATGATAATGATACTCGCCGTTGGGATTATGAGGCGTTGGGCCGAAATGGCCACCAGAAGCGTCCAAGTCTGTGGGATATTCACCATCGTAATCTCTTCGGCCATAGATAAAGAAGCCATCGGCCATGATGCCTACCAAATTGCTGTCATCATCGGTCCAGCTTTTGGGCTCTAAGTGGTAATGATAGCTTTGAGGGCCCGTGTGCGCACCATTAAAGTCTAAGGAAATCGCTGCCTCATCAAGTGGAACATTAGGCCCTTCTTCATCATTGTAAATCATGGCACCACTGATGGCCATTCCTACTGGCCCTAGTCCCGTCGCGGTGGATGTGCTAGCCAAGTCTGGAGAAATGGGTACCCTTAGGGTGAAAGAACCGTTGAAATCATCGATGTTTCCAGGTGCCATCTGATCATATGACGTCACCGTGGGCTCAACGAATAATTCGTGATTTTCAGCCGCGGCGGGAGTAGTGTGGGCCCCCATGGGGCCATTGAGGGTGCGTGCCGTTGTATTTGACCAGTAAGGAGAGAGGTGGTTTGGCAAACCATTAGATTCAAGTACTACTTCCTCTCCATCTAGATAAATACTAAAATTGTCCGCTTCAAATTCCGCAAACGCTGGGTGCAAGGTATTGCTGCCTCCGGTATCATCTGTATCAGAGTTGTCAGCGACATAGCCGCTTGGTTGTGTGCAGTCTGAAATGCTGATATCGGGATTTCCCAAGCCGTCACCATCGGCATCTTCATACCAGACAGTTTCGGTGCAAGGGGTATCATCATTCTTGCAGGATGTAATTAGGGCAATCCCTCCAATTAAGAAGATCAAGGTTAATGTTGAGTAGTTCATATTTGATTCAAATGTTAAGATATGCTGCTGAAGATGTTCGTTTATTCGTAACCCGCTTTTTTGAGGGGGTGTATCCTGTTTGTATGAGAATATCTTCATGTGTTAGAGGACAAAAAGGGCTTTAACCATTAGACTGCTCCTTCAACAAATTCCTTCGGTGTTCATTCACATACTTAATAGAAAGACAGGCTTACCGGTCTAGGACCAACCCTGTTCTTGGTTTTTTTTAACGATAGTTGTTGCAACCATATATGCGGATCAGAATCGCCTATATTTCCATGATTTTCCAATCCGTGGGATTTCGACGATCCGCCAATCCAGGTTTCTCTACAGGTTGCATACCAGCAACAATTACGATTGCGGCCCGCCAATCCCCTTGATTGACGGGCCGCTACCCCTATAAACCGCTCACTTCGAGTCTCAGGTTTCCGTACAGCTTTAAGTTACATCTACATACCTAAAGTAGGCACTTGGCAATTGGTCTCCCCTTCCATTCGACTGCTCTTACTCCTCAGCGAGGCCTCAGTGTGCCCCAGCCCATCTACCTACTCTCTAGAGACCTGATGAGCTTGATATTTGCTTTTTCAATCCCAGTCAGAAAATCATTGACATCATCGTGTTGAGCTAAATACCAGCCTTGTTGTCGGAAGTAGCTATCCATTTTGCCTCCTGGCTTGAACTTGTATCCGTATCTGGCGAAAATCTCGTTGCGCATGATTTTCAGCTCAGACTTTGGCAAATCGAGTAGCTCGGCTTCCACTAGCATCCTGCTTGAGGCGTGAGGAAATTTCCCTGAGAAATAATCGCCTAGCGCGTAGGAAGTTGGACCAACCTCGTACTGGCCTTCATCCGTCACGCCGCTCCAGGGGTTGAATACTTTAAGCCCCTTTAGCCTACCTTGATCCCCCTCATAAATGACAAACTCTCCATCCGTTTCGTCCGAATAAAATTTGTTACCCTCTATTCGGACATTCGTTAGGTTCTTATAGGTTTGAATCCAAGCCCTGCCATCCTCACTCCAATTGCTAGACTCGATCTGGGCATAGCAATCGGCTAGTCCCAAGATGAGAATAAAATTAGACTCCAACTCTGAATCCCCAAAGTGATATACACCTCCATACTCTATGGTGAATTTGGGTATCCACGGACTGACTTTGGAGTCATCTATCTCGTCAAAGCCCATCATCTGGCCCTGTAATGCCGTGGCACTAAAAAGGAGAGTTAATAGAAGTAGATTAGGTAGAGTTCTTATATGCATCGTGGGTTATAAGCTGGACTTATTCCGGATCAAGCATCCATGCCAGGTGCCATTTATTCGTATCCATTGACAGGCTGGTAAGCCCTGACGTAATCAATCTCAAACTCTTTTGGAAAGGCCAATTCATTGGCTCCAAGTTCTAACTCTGTCGGGACTTCATAGATATTCAGCATAAACTGCATTTCGTAGTTGGGAGACTGGCTTATGCTGTTAACCTTCTGGTTGTCAAGGTAGAAGTCAATTCCATGAGGTCGCCACTCGGCGGCATATATATGGAACTCAGTTGCATCAAAGTCGAAAGAGTCCTCAAAGAACTCGTCTTCCAAAGATGGGTCTGCGAAGGCACGCAAGCCGTAGCCGTTGATAGATTTGCCGTCATGGATGTGGCTTCCTTTTATTTCCATGATACAGATTTCCGATGATTTTTCAGGCTCATCTTCGAATCCGATCATCCAGAAAGCGCAGACATTGGTGTTGGACTTTAGTGCTTTGGCCCGTATTTCAAAATAGCCATACTTTGGGGTGTATTTTTTCTCCGTTTTCTGAACCTCTCTCACCCTGCACTGAGGCGATATTTGATGTTGGCCAAATGATGAGTTCAGCTCTCCAGAAAAGACACCGGTTTGTATGGATGAGACCTTCACTTCACCATTAAATTCGGGGCACCAAGCGGGTTGGTCTTCGTCTATCTTGAGAATTAGGCTGTGCTCCCCCATCCGATAGTTGGTAGCCGATTTTTCTCTAGAACTCCATTGCGGCAGATAAAACAAGACCCACTGATTGGCATCTAGTTTTTCTGCCTCAAAATCATCGTGAAACTCCAATACATAGCCTTCTTTGAGGAGTGGGTTGGGGGGATAATCCTGTGCCATGATGGTCGTTTGGATGGATAACAAGTTCGTTAGCAATAGGGTGAATGCGGTACCGATGGGTTTCATGTGAAAGGCGGCTGTACAAGGTTTATGTTTTATGGCCAGTTATGATTTCTATTTCTTGTGAATACGGTTCGGCTTCAGGCTGAAATGCGATGTTCTCGCTTCGGTAAATGGGGCTATCAATTCCAGATACCACGCCACCTTTGTACTTCGTGAGTTCGATTACCCTAAAGTCCTTTTCGGAAATCTTGATGGTCATCTCCTGAAGGTCGATGATGGCTAATTTCTGAGACCGACTTTTGGTCCAATAGGGGATGGCTACCCTGGCAGAATTTTCACTCCAAATCGCGGGCCCGCCATACAAGCCATTTAGTTCAAACTTCTCCCCGTCCATTATCAAGAAACAATCCCCCGCCAAAGGAGCGCTCATCGCAACTTCCCCGACAGATCCATATACCAGCTTGGCTTTTCCATTTGGGGAAGGGTATTCCGTCGCAAAATTCCAAGGTGTTTCCATGGTCTCCGTTTTTGCTTAAATGGGTTTGTGTTCGCTAGTAGATCAACCCCTCCGCTTCGGCCTTTTTTTCCTGGGCAGCGCCTATCGATATGCCTATAATGAGTCCCATCATCATCCCAATACCAGTCCCCCCACCGGTAAGCCCCATTCCGGTCCCGATCCCACTACCCATCGCCATGCCCAACGCCATCCCGACACCTACATATGATCCCTTGACTGAATCTTTTTCAACGTAGCCAAAGACCTTTTTCACCTTCTTTTGTATCCTGCCCAGAGATACACGTAGGGACTTGCGCGTAGCTCTGTTTACCGGTGAATAGGGGATCTCTTGGATTAAGCCTGCTAGATCTTGCTCTATTTCAGCATTTTCAGCTTGCTCCAGTTTGTCGAGCAAACGCTGAAGCACTTCGGTCTTGAGCTTTTTCTGGTCTTCTTCAGTGAGCTTGCTCACCCGAGCGTCAAGTTCTTCTTGTAGGCGATTATTCATGAGTTTGAGGGCTTGTGTTAGCACTACTTAATCCAAACTGCGCTCTTTTAGGAGGGCTTCCAATTCCTGGTTCCTTTTGGGGTTTTTGAGCAGCCTGTAAATGAGGGCAATGGGAATCAACATGGGAATGAGAAACCCCAATTGCCTTTCTGAATTCAAGGCCCAAGCAATCGTGCCAAAGAGCAGGATTCCCGCGAGAAAGCCGATTAAAGTCGCATGGAAAACCTTGGAGTTTTTGAGCTTCTTTTTCTCGATCAATAGCTCTTCGTCGGTCAATTCAGAGAGGTGCTTTGTTTCCATCCCGGGTTATCTGTTAAGGCTGTTTTTGATAAAAGTATTAACTGCCATCTAAGCTCTATGTTGTGGACTTGGGGGTGAAAAGGTCTTAGAGCCAATTTTATTTGGCTTAAAAAAGGGGGATCAAAGCAGCAAGTCGATAAGTCCGCATAGTCCTGCCCCAATGATAAGGGTCCAAGAAATCCAGTCTTTGAATTCATTTTTCTTGTGCATCAAGAACAGGATGTGCAGTCCTAGGTGGACCAGCATGAATACGTTGAATCCTTGGATGAATGAGTCCAGATTTTCACTCTGCGTGAGTTTCCAGAAGACGAAGTAAAACAAAGGAACGTGGGCAAAAAGAAACACAACATGGCCAAACTTGTCACTCAGCAGGGATAAGCCAGGAAATATTCTCCACTCTTTGCAGCGTATGGCGTCCATCTCGTGCATTGCCAGCAGGGAGAGTCCTAGGTAAAAGAAAAGATGGTCTGTCATCGCTAAAACGGTGAAAATCGATAAGAAAAAATATAACTCATACCCTTCTTCAATAAGCTACAGCTAAAGCTTGGCGTCAATTCGTCTTCTATATTCAATTCTCCTCTAAGCTCAAACTCATTCCCCAGCAGGAATGCCTTCCAGTTCGAGTATATGCCTCCGAATAGATAGTTTTGGTATGCTCCATTGGTGACTTTGCCCGCTAGGTAGCGGTAGAGCCCGGTAGGGCTGCCTTTCCTTGGCCCAACCTACTTAAAGCAGTCCTGTAAATAAGGCTGAATGGTGATGATTTAGGCGTCAGGAGACGTCTACCTGTATCATCAATCATCACCCTTAGAATCCCATCGGTTGCATTATCAACTAATCCGAAAATGGCCTCATTAGTGCCTCTGGAGCAAAGTGGTTGACCAGTAAGGTACAAAAAGCTCAAGCCATGATGGTCAAAGATTTTGTTCCGGAGGACTAACCTTTTAGGGATAGGCTTGATTGAGAAGTCCTTACAGATTGAATCAGGATAGACCCAATCTGCCAACTCATGGCTTGTTGGTTAAAGAGACATAATGGTCGCACAGTCTCCAGGGCGTAACTGTATCTTAAGTTTGTTCCTCTCCATTTTACGCGGCCAGGTCTTGCGGCTGGATGTCAAACTCTTTCAATTTTCCGGCAAGTTCCTGGACAAAGAGCTGCTTACGGTATTGATATTGCCCTTGCATAAAGGTATCTCCTTCATGCTTATGAATCATCTCATTGACCGACTCGATTTGTTCAAGTAAGTCTAATACGCGGGCGGCTTTTTCGCTGATAAGTGATTCCATCGCTCAAAACTCTATTTCAATGAATCCTTTGGGAAAACGCTGTTTGCGGCGGTTCTTCTTACTATGACTGAACCAATGCTCCCAGTAAACCAAGTCCGAATGGGTACGGATATAGTAAGGATGCTCTTTAGGGTAAATACGTACGATGTATCCATCTACCTAATAAGTTTCCTTACTAGCCTGCTTGGTGAAACGTTCTAAACCGGCTTCATATTGATCTACCAATTTGTGATCAATCAGGCTAACCAAATCTATGTCAAGGGGATTAATCTTGGTGCTAACAAAGCTTCCATCTACCCATTGGGTGTAACGAATACTTCCTAACAACTGCTTAGGATCTTCATTGTAGCGTACATATCCCTGAAACAGTTGATGCCGCGTGGAATCTGCTTCAAATGGTTCAACAAAACCAGCTTCAAATGACGCAAAGTCCGTAATAACCTTGCCATAGGGTTTGAGGAAGCCGTGGATGTCGAAGCTGAATTCCATGTTTAAAGATACGGATTCCTGCAACAGTATTTATCAGTTCCTTGCTCTTGCTCATTATTTATCCTTTTATCTTGAGCCTGCGTCCGGACTGTGCGCTATGATTACGACTGTGAGAACCAGCTCTCGCTTACCAAGCTAGGAAAAGCTCATTACTATTTTCTCAAGTTGTTTCAAGCTTTTGTGGTAACCCTCCAAATTAAATGCAAACCTCTGCTTGGGCGAGCCTTCCCTATGCCAAGCCATTTCTCGCCACAGAGCTAGATGAATTCCCCCAACGTGATGGCCAGCTAGCCTTTTGATGAGGCAATCAACATACGTAAGATAAGCAATTGCGGAAAGTCCATTTTCAAAGCGGTACCAGGTGGCTACATCGTCAATAAATAGGTCCCTTTCCCACAGGAAATTGGTAACAAATTCGGTTCTCAAAGTCACCGCTCGCCGTTTTTCTTTTGGGCTTAGCCGAATGGGAATGATGTGCCGATTTCTTGTACGGCGATCCCCATTTCCCCTGATATTCACGGGTACATAACGTGTACCTGGATGTTCGATTAACCTATGCGTTGTTTGAAGGTAGCTGCCGATCAAATTCGAAAATGGCTCAAGGAATGCAGGAGTCAGGTTTTCGGGACGGGCATGGATCGGGAGATTTTCATAATTATTCTTTATCCACTCAGAAGCAATAAGTGGGCTGTTCAAAAATTCATGCACGGATCTGAGTGATAAAAACTCCTCTTGCAAAGCATTTTCTAGCCATTTCAAGAGGGAGTAGCCTTGGTTACTCATGGTGATGGCATTTTCAACCGAGATAGCTGTGTTCATGGATTTTGGTTTAACGCACAAAAAGCGAAGGATAGCCGTCAGCGTCAGGACTTTATTTGGCCTTAGATTCAAATGCATCAGCTTCCTCCATTCAACACAAGATACCTCTCTTCGATCACCTTGAAATGATGGATTTGATGGGCGGCAATGGTGAGTCCGAGGGCAAAAAGCGGCATTTCGTACTCGAAAAATTTACAGCTCCTTTCCAGAATATCTCTATTGAACGACTCAAATAGCATGATGCTAGATTGACGGACAATACGAAGTTCCTTTACCAACTGCTCAAGGGGTAGCTCATCTGCATTCGAATTGCTGCCCATGATTTCTTGGTCGTGGGCCTCTGGTATAGTCCCTTCGGCCCGGGCAAAGATCACGGCCCTGAAGCACCAAATTCTTTCCCAATCAATGAGGTGCTGAAGTATTTTATGAATGCTCCATTTCCCTTCTTGATAGGTCTTCAACCCTATTCGCTTCAATGGGTCGAGGTCCAGGTCATCGATTTGTTGTAGGCTTAGGGCAAGGGCCTCTGAAAGTTCCCGGCCTTGATTAAGCTCGTAGACGTATTGCAAGAACTCGGGGTGCTGTCTGGTCTCTGATTGGTCCATGGTGGATGGGTTAGTTGTGGATGGGTTGGATAGGGCGGTAGGCAGGGCCTAGCGTGAGCAATCATCCCTCGCTACAACATACTATTTTTCTGGATTGAGAAAGGAATGGGGAAGTCCCCTCACCCTACCTTATGCCAAGTCTCCTTAGCTCCTCAAATGAGGACCAATGGGGTACTACGGCTTTCCAAGCCGTAGGATCTCGTCGGCCTGGAAGGCCGAGGTACTCCAGGAGACAGGTTCTCAAAGCTCTCGCACTAACAAGAACCAAAACTCATTTCCCAAAGTATTGCCTATACCACTCCGTTTCATCATGGTCAATCGCCGTGAGATCAGGTACATGGGCATCGTCAATCTTCGTTAGCAAGATGTCTAAGGACCGAAAGTCTCTCTGACTGATGACCTTGAATCCATTTCTGGTGAGTAGCTCTGCGCAGACACCCATGCCAATCTGGTATTGTGGATCTGGAGAAAGTCGGTGGCCTTTGTAGATCACTTGGCTGCCGCAGGCGGCACTTACATCCATCATGATGGCCAATTCAATGTGATTCAAGCGCGCAATTTCTAACATTTTGTTGGCCGCCCGGATCATGCCTTCCGTGATGTCTTTACCGGTTTCGGTGATGACCATGGCTTTTCCATCTAAGACATCTGCCCCATTTCCACCTTGTATGTCGGGGATTTCTCGAGGGGTCCCAAAGGAGTAATTTTCTGGGCAGAAGGAGGTGATGGTTACATGGGGTCGACTGGCCAAAGCTTTGATATGGGGATAGTCTCCGTAGCTACTTCCGTCTGCGCCGCATAAGGTTCCGATTAAGCAGGCACTCAGCAAGATCCTCAGCGGATGGTCCTCGGTGGGGGTTCTAAGAAAGCTTAAGTAATCCTTGTCGGTCATGCTTATTTTTTGCAAGCGTATTAGGTAGAGGAGCTGTGCAATAACAGCGTTTATTGCTTCTCCTTTTCCAAGCGATCTAGCCAGCGGTGGAGCCGCTGGGCATTTCGATTGTGCTCAGTTAAATCCTCTGCAAACACATGGTAGCCTAGGTTGTCTGGGTCTACGCACATGTAGTAATAACCGTGGCTTTCCGAATCCAGCACCGCATCAATGCTTTTGATCGAGGCCATGCTGATGGGACCTGGAGGCAGCCCTGGATGTAAATAGGTATTGTAAGGAGACTCAAAACGGGTGTGTTTGTACAGAATCCGGGTCGCTTGAAAATCTTTGGTCGCAAATTTTGCGGTGGGATCTGCGTCTAGCTTCATGCCAATTTTCAGCCGATTGAGGTAGAGTCCCGCCACGCGTCTTTTTTCCTCATCCTTGGCGATTTCTCTTTCTACAATGGAAGCCAAGGTATAGACCTCTGTGGGCGTCAATCCTATGTGCTGGGCTTTGGCAAGTCGATCCTTGGCGTTCCAAAAGCGGTGATGCTCTTTGATCATTCGGTCAAAAAAGCCCTGCTCATCGGTATTCCAATAGAATTCATAGGTATTGGGAATGAACAAACTCATGAGGGTTTCGGTCGAGTAGCCTGATTCTGCTATGTAATCCTCATCGAGAAAAAGCGCCATCAAGTCCGCTGAATCACATTCTAGGAACCTCGCTGCTTGACCCGCTACATCCGATAATTCCCATCCATGGGTCAAAACCAGCTTTACGGGCTCCTGCCTCCCAGCTCGAAGGTGACTGATCAAGGAACGGTTGCTCCACGCGGGATTGATTTGGTACCGGCCTGCCCTCATGTTGGTACGTTGGTAGTTCATCATGTTGGCTACCTCCCGAAACGAGTTCGTATCGATGATTTGATGGTTCTCATAAAGGATTTTAGCCACCTGGCTAAAGGTGGAGTGACTCGGAATGGTGACAATGTCATGTTCCAGCTTGTCGGGAACATTGGGAGACATGATACTCCTGTATTTCTGATAGCCAAATGCCGCGGCTATGGCAGTGAGGACTAATGTTCCCCAGAGGATCTTCTTCAGCATTAGGAGGATTCCCTTTTGCTTCAAGATACGCAATCCCTCTCATTTTGGCTACTTCTCCCCTACTTGAAGGTTTGCTCTTTTATGAGTTGACCCGCTTCATTATACACCTTCCAGGTGCCTTTCTTCTTGCCGTGTTCAAAAAAGCCTTCGTCCCAGAGTTGGCCATTGGCATGGTATCGCTTCCACTCCCCGTGCTTGTTTTCCTCGTCATCGAAGCCACCCGTAGCCCTAGGTTCGCCGTTTTTGTAGAACCATTCCCAGCGCCCAACAATCTTCCCGTTTTTGTAATTGCCGGATGATTGCATCTGTCCATTGTTGAGGAAGTATTTCCAGGTTCCCGATTTTTTCCCATTGTCAAATTCCCCCTGACAAGAGACCAAACCATTCTTGAAGAACAGCTCAAAAGGGCCATGCTTGGGATTGCCATTTTCATCGATTCCAGGGATATCCTTCATGGTGATTTTTTTTGTTGGTGGTAGCGACTGTAGCGTTTCTGATGACCACTATCACAATTTAGCAGAAAGTCTTAATAATGGTTAACCCATCAAAATTGTAGTATTCTGCGTAAGAATAAATTCACCCAGTATCCTTAACCCTTTCAACGCCTTTCCACAGACTCCGACAAAAATATTTCTCCCCCATAGCTTGACAAGCACCCCCTGCTGCCCCAAGGACATCGTCCAACAGAGCATTAAAGGCTTCCGATGAATCGGAATAAACTCCAACGCGCCTTGCGACCCCAGCCTTTAATGCTTAAATGTTAAATGCTGTATTTTGTTATGCCCACTAATTTTAGGCTTCATTTACCTCAATCGGATTTTTCATTAAATCTACGATCTCAATTACTTCACAATC
Source organism: uncultured Bacteroidia bacterium (assembly GCA_964521065.1). Taxonomy (GTDB): domain Bacteria; phylum Bacteroidota; class Bacteroidia; order J057; family J057; genus CAYVAP01. Next base: position 20,767 of record CAZFPQ010000119.1, read on the forward strand.
AGCAACTCTCTTATGGCCTTCTAGGAAATATCCTCTGCTTCCTTTCTGTATCCTTTCCTGGTGATAGGCTCTTAATTTAGGGTTAAGAATCCACATTCTAGCAACTCCTTGCCTCAATACAGAGCCTTGTGTGATTAGATTGCCATTCGCATCTTCGAATTCTGGATATATCATGAAATAACCTTTTATCTCATGATTTTCATGTTCGTAATAGAAATCAAACCGAATACCCTGGTTCGGTAATACTTTTCTCCCACCGTTATCTTCTGAACGGAATTTGTAACTCACTTTGAAATCTTCTTGGTGTCTGAATAAGTTCTTATATGGTTTGTGCTGATTAATCATCGGTGCTGGCTTGATCATCCTGGGCATGGGCGGCTGTCCATTGTTAGTCGCTATGTATTTCACGGCTATTCGTGGACAATAGTAGGGCCGGCTGGCAGTTTTCCTTTAAGAAGCTCATTCACCTTGGACATCAGAGGTCGTAAATCGTCAAAAGTGATGAACTTTGCATTCAGTACAATAACAGGAATGGGATATCTCTGAAAATTTTGCTGATGTTGGAGGTTCTTATCCGCAGTGAGCAAGGCTTGAAAATGTTCTTTAAGCATAAAAGCAAACAGCTCTTCATTATTTTTTCCATTCCACCCCATTGCTGC
>CAZFPQ010000120.1:0-20965 GCA_964521065.1 uncultured Bacteroidia bacterium
TTCCAAAGAAAAATTACCCATAAAAAAAGGCCTCCAAGTGTCTAACGATAGGATGGTAATCCGGAAGCACACAAGGAAGGCCAAAACTGAAATGCATGTGACAGCGAAACACAAGAAATTCCCCAAACTCAATGTGCTACATCGCTGTGTAAGCTATTAGTTCAGGAACAAGATTTATTCCAAAACCTGGAAGTTCTCCATTGTTTTTTGCTGATCGGACGTAAGATTTTTCTCAGAAATGTGCCTTATCGCAGCATAATTGCGCATTTGGTATGATGGATTAATTTAAACCCTCAAGTTTTGGCCCTTTTGAGCCATGCTTCAATGTGTAAGGTTTAAGAAGGATTGTTAGTTAGCTTGATTCTTTTTTTGCCTCGGCTAATTGCTTTCGATAGATCCGAGCATAATATCCATCTGCTTCAATGAGTTTTTGGTGGTTGCCTCGCTCGGTAATCTGACCATCCTGCATGACTAAAATCAGGTCTGCGTCTTGGATGCAGGAGAGACGATGGGCCACCATTACCACGGCGACTTCTGGATTGGCCTCTCGATATTGCTTCAAGGCCGAGAGGACATGCTCTTCTGTTCGTGTGTCCACCGCAGAAAGGACATCGTCCAAAATCAATAGTTTGGGATGTCTAACCCAAGCCCGGGCGATTGATATTCGTTGTTTTTGCCCACCAGAGAGATTGACCCCTCTTTCTCCTACCAGCGTTTGGTAGCCTTCCGTAAAGGTAAGAATGCTATCGTGGATGGAGGCCCATTGAGCAGCCTCTTCTACCTGAGCCTGACTTGCCCCTGGCCGCCCAAAAGCAATGTTGTCACGAATGGTGTCTGAGAACAAGAATACATCTTGAGGAGCATATCCAATGGCATTTCGCAGGGCAAACTTTCCATATTGATCAAGGGGGATTTTGTCCATGCGAATCTCACCTAATTGGGGGTCCAACAAGCGAGGCATCAAGGCACAAAGAGTAGACTTGCCTGAACCTGTAGGACCAATGATGCCCAACTTTTGGCCTGGCTTCAAAGAAAAACTGACCTCTTTTATGGCTTCAATTCCTGTATCTTGGTAGGTAAATGATACCGCTTCAAAGTCAAGTGCGGCAGATTCAGGAACTACATTTGTATTTTTGGGAAAGTTGAGCTCGGAGCGCTCCTTGAGTAATTCATTGAGTCGCACCTGAGAGGCGGCTGCACGCTGTATCATAGTGGTGATCCAACCAATGGCTATGATGGGCCAAGTGATCAAGTTTATGTAAATGATGAATTCGGCAATGTTGCCAATGGTGATTTGGCCGTTGATGACTTTTTCGCCACCAATCCAGACGGTGAGCACAACACTCAACCCCACTAAAAATACGACTAAGGGAAAAAAGGCAGAGTCGACCCTAGCCAGGTGCATGGATTTTTCTTTGTATACCTCAGATTCTTCTTGAAAGCGGTCACCATTGAATCGTTCTTTCACATAGGCTTTGACTACCCTGATGCCTGAAAAAAGTTCTTGGGTGAAGGTGGTTAGTTGGGAAAGCTGACTTTGAATCCTTTCACTACGATGCTGGATAATGGATTCCACATAGTAAACCAAGTAACTCAAAAAGGGCATGGGTAGCATGGCATACAAAGTGAGTTCTGCATTTACGGAGAGCATGGTCGTCAATACCACTATGAACAAGGTTAGGGTATTCAGGGTGTACATAATCCCAGGTCCTAAGTACATCCGTACCCGTGAGACGTCTTCGGTAAGTCTCGCCATCAAATCCCCAGTTCTGTTTCTTCGATAAAACGATAATGAGAGTCCTTGAAAGTGGTCATACAAGTCATTTCTTAGGTCATACTCTATCCATCGGGACATCACTATTACCGTCTGTCTGGTAAAGTAAAGGAACAATCCTCGGGTCAGGGCCATCGCTAAAACGAGCAAGCCAAAGAGGACCAGGCTGTCAATCAATAAGGATTTAATCTGTTCTGCAACCTGAAAGCCTTCAAATTGCTGATAGAACTGCAGCACATCGCCTACCATATTAATGGCAGCCCTAACGATCTGGGCGGGGTATACTGCAAAGAGGTTGGATAAGATGATGAAAATGATCCCCCCTAGTAAGTATTTTCTGTATCGCCACAGATAGGGGTTCAACGCGAAGAGGGCTCTCATCAGGCACTAAGTGTTAGGGTGCAAGCGGGCTAGCTTTTTGCAAAAATAGCCAAATCCTTAACTATGCCAATGCTGGGTAAGCTTTTGGGCTTTTGATCAATTCAGCAAAAGTCCTAAATGCAGCCTAATGGATTAAAATAAAGATGAGATGAGAGATAATGCCCAGAAGAATAGACAGGACTCTGTAAGAATAAAAATAAATTCAATACACGTTTCAATAAAGGAATATTGAGCTGGAGGGATAAACGGGTACAAACTAACATTCACTTCGTCCATAATTATAGGGGGCTCAAAAAGTTCTCCGATAAAAATATCATTTTTGAAATGAAAAGAACGATTTGTGGAATAAAAAGGATCCTTAGGCTGGACCTTATTCGTCCATAAAAAATAGATTGAACCAATTAGTATCCCATAACCACCGCCAGGTCATGACAAAACTCAGTAAGATCGTCATTGTCGCTAGCCTTTTCATCGTGATTCTCAGCCATCAATTAATGGCTCAGGGTAAGGTGTCTTTCTTCAAGGGTAAGTTGGAGGAGATGCAGCAGACCGCTGTGACTCAGAATAAGCCATACCTATTGTATTTTTATACCGGTTGGTGTTCTCCCTGCCGGGAGATGGAAAACCATGCGTTTTCGGATCCTGAACTAGTTAAGCATTTAGACAATGAAATGTTGGCCTACGCCATTAATGCTGATGAAAATGATCGTGGACTAGGGGTTGCGGCTAAATACCAAGTGATGATGTTCCCCACTACGGTAATTTGTGAACCCAATGGAGACATCCACTTTAAGCGTACAGGCATCATTCCTGTTTCTCAACTATTAGACGAAATCAAAGCTGTTTTAGAACAGTATCGACCACAACAGCGAATTGTTAACAATTCTTATACAACCCCTGTAGCAATTCGTCCTAAAACGGTCCTAACTCCAAAGGAAAAACCTGTCCAGCAACAGAAAGTAGAAGCCGAAGTAGTGGAGAATCAGGCCATCCCAGCCATAGATCCTTTCGAAAATCTTGAAGAAGTACAGAGTCCTCCTGTTTTTAAGGGGTTTGGAGTACAGGTTGGGGTATTTAGTCAGTTTCAGAATGCTGAGCAATTCCAAAAGACCTTGGCCTCTCAGTACGATCAGGAGATCAAAATATTTACGGTAAGGAGCAAAGGTAGACTCTTGCACCGAGTTCTATTCGTGCCATTCTCGTCCCGAGAACAGGCGATGAAGTTTCAGACAGTCTATGAATGGGAACAAGGTCGTGATACCATTATCAAAGATCTAGATGAGTTGTAGGATAGGAAAAGAACCCCTGATCATTTGGGCTTCTCACTAAAAGAATGTTTCAAACTGACAGTTCGAGCAAACGTTACTGCATAGATCAAGCACCTTGAAATGCTCCCGTAGGATTACTTAGGTCCTTGGGAGCCATTTTTTTATTAGCTTTGCAGCGATTTTGAAAATTTTGCATCGCTCATGAAGCTATCTTATCGTTGGTTAAAAGAATACCTCGATTTTGACCAAAATCCAGAGGAATTGGCTGATATACTGACCATGTTGGGTCTTGAGGTTGGAACTGTGGAGAAGGTAGGCGGAATACCTGGAGATCTTGAAGGGGTAGTAGTTGGAGAAGTTGTATCTGCTGAACCTCATCCCAACGCTGACCGCCTGAAAGTTTGTCAGGTAAATATTGGTTCAGAAGAGCCTCTATCTATTGTATGCGGAGCACCGAATGTCGCAGCTGGTCAAAAAGTCCCTGTGGCAACGGTAGGAACTGTGTTGTATCCCTTTGGAAAGGAGGGTGAAAGCTTCAAAATCAAAAAAGGAAAAATCCGGGGAGAAGTATCTCTGGGTATGATCTGCGCAGAGGATGAGTTGGGGCTAGGACCTGATCATGATGGAATCTTGGTGTTGGCCGAAAGCCTAGTGCCAGGTACCCCATTTCGTGAAACGGTTGAGTTAGAAGAAGACCATATCTTAGAGGTAGACCTTACCCCTAACCGCATTGATGCCGCTTCTCATTATGGCTCAGCGCGTGACTTAGCTGCTTTTTTTCGCAAACAAGCAAAGCTTCCTGAATTGAGCTTTGATCCTGACAAGCTGACGGATCCCAATCCCATTCCAGTTTTTATAGAGGATGAAAGCCGTTGTCAGCGCTATACCTCCGTTTATATCAAGGGTGTAAAGGTGGGTAGCAGCCCTGAGTGGTTGCAAAATCGCTTGAAAGCCATAGGCCTCAGGCCCATCAACAATGTGGTAGATATCACCAATTTTGTGTTGCATGAGTTGGGACATCCTATGCATGCTTTTGACGCTGACAAGATCTCAGGCGGAGCAGTTCATGTAAAGACCCTCGATCAGGAAACTCCTTTCATTACCTTGGATGAGGTAGAACGCAAGCTGAGGCCAGGTCTCGATTTGATGATCTGTGATACCGAGAAGCCATTGTGTATAGCTGGCACCATGGGAGGAGTAGAATCTGGAGTTACAGAAAACACCCAAAACGTATTCCTAGAATCAGCCTACTTTGAAGCAGGAACGGTCCGTAAAACGGCCAAACATCACGGCATTAGCTCCGACTCTTCTTTCAGGTTTGAACGAGGGGCTGACCCCAATATGACTCTGACTGCAGCTTTGAGAGCTACAGACTTGATCCTCCAATTAGCCGGTGGAGAAGCATCGGCCGTGGCAGATCTTAAGCTAGCCGACTTTCCTCCTTTTGAAGTAGAGTTGTCCATTAGCAAGACTCATCGGTTAATCGGCAAAGAAATAGGGCGAGAGACCATCCTAGAAATCTTGAGTGGATTAGAAATAGAGGTAGCAGAGCAAGGAGATTTGCTACAACTGCGTGTGCCTCCCTATCGAGTGGATGTCCAAAGAGATGTAGACGTAATCGAAGATATCTTACGGGTATACAACTACAATAATGTGGAGCTACCCGGCACCTTTGGTGGGTCTCTGATTTTGGAACCCTATAAAAATACCCATGAACTCAGGGAGCGGTACGCCAATTACCTTAGTGGAAATGGATACCATGAGATTATGAATAATTCTCTGGTAGCAGCTGATCTGGGAGATGAGCATGCCATTCAAATTGTCAATCCTCTTAGTGAGGAATTAGGGGTGCTTCGTCAATCCATGCTTCCAGGAGCCTTGGAAACGGTGAGACATAATCAAAATCGCTCCGAAGAAGACCTTGCTCTCTATGAGTATGGTAAAACTTATCAGCAACTTGAAGGTAAATATCACGAGAAGAGCTGGTTAGCCCTGACGCTGACAGGTCAAAGATTACCTAAGCATTGGCAAGGTGAAAGCGGTAAGGTGCAGCTAAGTAGTTTGACCAAAGAGGTTGAAAGACTACAGAATTGGTTTGGTTTTGAGGGAAGTCTCCATGAAACTTCTCACCCCGATTTTTCATACGGTCTAGATTTGGTCTGGAAAGACAAAAAAGTGCTTAGCTATGGTGAAATCAATGGAGCTTGGCAAGACCGCTATGATTTAAGGAATGCGGTATTTGTCATGCTGATTGATTGGGCCGTGTTAGAGGAAATTTATTACCAAGACTTCCCCATTTTCCAGCCCATACCTCAATACCCTAGTATCCGCAGAGACTTGAGTCTTTTGCTCAATAAGGATGTCTCCTTTGCCGAGGTTAAGGCTGTGGTGACCAAAGCCAACCCCAAACTAATCCGCAAGGTAGAGCTCCATGATGTATACATGGGGAAAGGCATTGGAGAAAACCAGAAAAGCTACTTGGTATCCATTGAATTGAGGGACGACCAGAAAACCTTAGCGGATAAAGCTGCTGAGAAGGTGGTGGGCCGAGCGATTCAATTGTTAGAAAAAGAGCTGGCCGCGTCCCTACGCTAAGAGGCTCTAATGAGCAGATGTATTTGAAGCTGATTTATAGGCAAAACCATATGGGACTTGCTGGGTTATCTAATGTATGACACCAGAAGAAGCTAAAAGACAACTTGACTACGAGCGGCCTAGACTCGTCCGCTATCGAACTTTTGCAGAGGAATATGAGGTCGAAGATTTTGAGACCTTGGTGGCCCTATATGACATCGATGAGTTAAGGCGCTTCCTGCCAGCTAACCCCAGCTCAGAAGAAAAAGCAGTTCTTCGAAGCCTTATTGGTACCCGAGGGTTGGTGGGGTATATGGATTACGCAAAGTCTAACCATACCTTTGAGTTAATCATGCGTTGGCAAGAAAAGACCCAAAACTTTGAGGAAAATGCATTATTCTTTACCAAAAAGGATCAATTCGATGACCATTCATGATAGTAAATGGTATTTTAAAGGGAGAAGCTGACCACTCATGTATTTCACATTGGCCTAGAAAAGTGTATTAAGTACCTTTAATCTGTTCCCTACACGCTTCTTTTGTGTTAAAGCAAATCGATACAACCATACACAAAAGTTAAACAACCATTACACTGCCTGCATTTATTACGCAGGCATTTTTTTATGTATGGTTCTGCTTTTCTGTAGCTTGCAGCATGGACACTCGCCCCATAGGTGTTTTTGATTCTGGCTTGGGAGGTTTATCAGTTTGGAGGCAAATGATTCAGGATCTTCCCCAAGAATCTCTGATCTACGTAGCCGATCGCCAATACTGTCCCTATGGCCCTCGGCCAGCAGAAGAAGTGCAATGCTTGAGCGAAGGCATTGTTCGCTTTTTAGTTGAGCAAGACTGCAAGCTGATCGTAGTCGCCTGTAATACGGCTACCACCGCGGCGATTCATCACCTACGACAAGCATTTGATCTGCCATTTGTGGGCATGGAGCCTGCCATCAAACCGGCAGTAGCGGCTACACAATCCCAAGTGGTAGGAGTACTAGCCACGCAGGGAACTTTTGCTGGAGGCCATTTTCAAAGAACCCGAAACAAATATGCTCAAGGAGTAAGGGTGATTGGCCAAATTGGACATGGGTTGGTCGAATTGGTTGAAAATGGACTTGAGGATAGCGAGCAGGCGGTAGGCCTACTTTCACAATACTTAGAACCCATGTTGGCAAAGGGGGCTGATCAAATCGTGCTTGGCTGTTCCCATTACCCTTTTCTCTGGAAAAGCATGGAGAGGGTTCTACAACAGCGAGCGGCCATCATTGATCCTGCCCCTGCAGTAGTAAGACAAATTTCCCGCTTGCTCGAGCAACACCAACTTTCAGCGGAATTAGGCCGACAAGGTACCTACCGTTTCACTGACTCTGCCAAAGGAAGCCGGCTCAAAGACATGGTGACAAGAATAGCTCCTGCTCCCAATTGGGATGATCAAGCTTTTGAGCAGGTAGACATTCCTCGGCCCTGCTTAGCAACCCCCCGTACCATGGAAGAGTAGCTGCTGTTTGAGTCATAGTTAGCGACCAAAGAAGCAGAAAGATTGTGGATTGGGTATGGGATTACAGATAGTCACGATTCATTAGTTTAGGTTGTTCACCCAAAAGCCTGTAAATTTAGTTGATGCCAAATTCTAAGGCGAATGACCTTGATTTAGATCATTGGATTGAACGTGGTTTGACTGCGGTGTCTGCCGGCGACTGGTCGGTAGCTTGGGATGCCTTTGATACTGCTCGGCAGATTTCTCCAGAACGGCATGAATCCTATGTTAACCTGGGCTCTTTAGCCCAATTGCAACAAGATCATCAAGGTGCGATTGAATGGTACACCCAATCCCTTGAGAGAAGGACTACCCATTTACCTTCTTTGTATTGCCGGGGCTTATCCTACGCGGCCCTAAAAAGCTGGCAAGAAGCGTTAATCGACTTCAATCAAGTAATCGCAGCTCAACCCGATTTTTTTGAAGCTTATTTTAATCGGGGATATGTACGCCAAGCTATGGGGGCCCTTATGGCCGCTTTGGATGATTTCAATTATTTTCTAGCCAATCATTCTGGACCTGCTCAAGCGGAAATTATCCACCAGGCAGAAATATGGAAACAGGACATTGAGGCTCAACTTCAGCCCCGCGGTAGTCAAGACATAGCTCAGATGCTTTCCTTGGCTCGCACAGCACAAGCCGCTGGAGATGGAGATACAGCTTTGAAATACTATCAAAATGTATTGGAGATCTCTCCGAGTCACAGAGAAGCAAGGTTAGCTAAATCACAGCTCCACGCGCTACTCGATCAAAAGATCAAGGCCTTGCAAGAATTGGATTGGTTAGAACAGGCCTATCCCCAAGATGGGGAGCTTCACTTTTTGCGCTCTACTTGGCTGAGGAAATGGGGAGAAAACGAAGCTGCTGACCATGCCTTGAAGCAAGCAAGGTTATTGGCTCCGGAACTACCTGAAGTTTACCTTGAGCTAGCAAGACAAAAGTTGAATCAAGACCCTCAAGCAGCTTTGCAGTGGGTAAATGAAGCCATTCGTCTTGATCCTCAAGGATTTGAGGCGCTGACCTTTCGAGGAAAGTTGAGACAGGGCTTAGGACAATACTTGCTTGCCGTTAAAGACTTTTCAGCTTCACTCTTACTTAATGAACATCAAGCTGAAGCTTATGATGGGTTAGAGACGATCCTCACCTACTTTGACAATCAAATAGAACTAGCTCCAGACCTTCCACGAAATTACGTGGCGCGGGCCAATCTTTTCAGCCAACTGAATCGATACGCAGATGCCTTAGCTGATTGGAGTTATGCATTGAACTTAGAACCCCATAACCCTATTTTATTAGCAGGAAGGGCTCGAACTCTGACTAATCAAGGACAATTTATTCCTGCATTAAAAGCCTATACCCAGGCCTTAGAACTTAGCCCTGAGCAAGCTGGTTTTTACTTTGAGCGGGCCGAAGTCTTGGTTGAATTAATGAGGACTCGTCAGGCCATAGATGACCTGAATCGGGCCATAGAGCTTTCCCCAGAGAAAGGTCATTATTATTTGTTAAGGGGGACTTTGCTCAAGGGAGAGGAGCCTGATCTAGCTTTAGAAGATTTGAGTCATGCTTTGCGATTGAGGCCAGATTTGGCGCAAGCTTGGCGCGAAAGAGCCTTATTGCTGCTAAATCATCAGGACCTTGCTGGCGCATTAAACGACTACAGACAAGCGGTGGGTCTTGAGCCGAATGAAGTAGGTCACTTAGATTGTGCTGCGGTAGCAGAGGCGCTTGGAAAAACTGAAATGGCCTTACGTCACCTCAATCAAGCCCTAATCATCAACTCCCAAAGTGTGGAAGCTCGCCTCGACCGGGCACAGCTTTTACTCAGGCAAGAGCAATGGGCCGCAGCCAAAGCGGACCTTGATTTGGCTCTCGAACTAGATCCCCATCCCATAATTCCTTGGCTGTTACGAGCAGAGGCATGTTTTCAACTTGGACTTTGGACCGCAGCAGCGAGTGATGCTTCCAGGGCTTTGGTTAGGGACAGTAGCGTAGCCCTGGCCTATTACTTTCGAGGGATGAGTTATTATAAAATGAAGACCTTTGAGCAAGCAGAGGCAGATTTGAAAAGGTACCTAAGTTTAAACCCTCAAGGCCCAGAAAAAGAAGTCGCAAAAATGGCCGTTAAGCGAATCGATCAGGAAAAATACCAGAACCGTGGCAAGAGATGGTTTTGGTAATCGAAATATTTCACATTGTTTCCGCTTTTAGGTAATATGCAACTTGCCAAATTAGCCATCTAAAAAACTATGCGTTGGGTAAAGTTTGTCCTTTCTTTATTGGTTACGGTGTTGCTTACTATTGGCCTTCTTACACCCGTAGATCCTCTACCTACTTCGATAGGAGCTCTCTTGGATCCGTTCTCCGGCTTTTGGCAAAATGCCGAAAACACCCAAAAAACGGCTGAAATAGAGCTTGCTTTTCCCGATTTGGGCTCTCCAGTGTTAGTCAGTGTAGAGGAGCGAGGAGTTCCCCATATTTTTGCAGAAAAGGAAACTGATCTCTACTTCATTCAAGGATATTTAACAGCCCAAGACCGACTCTGGGAAATGGACTTCATGGTGAGGGCTACAGGGGGAGGCTTGGCTGAGGTCTTAGGAGTAGGACCTGATAGCCTCATTTTGAACCAGGATCGGCGAATGCGGCGCAAGGGAATGGTCTACGGAGCGGAGCGGAGTTTAGAAAAAAGTTTAAAGAATCCTCATTCTAAAAAAGTACTAGAAGCTTTTGCCGCAGGGGTCAACGCTTACATAGCTAATTTACAGCCTCATGAGTACCCAATCGAGTACAAGTTATTAGGCTATGCCCCCACGGATTGGACTCCACTTAAGACCTACCTATTGTTTGGAGCATTGGCTGAAGATCTGAGCGGAGGCAGTAATGACATGGCCTATAGTCAGGAAATTCTAGTTTGGGGTAAAGAGATCTTTAATAAGTTGCATCCAGAATATCCCTATGAGCAGGATCCCATCCTTCCTGAAGAGACCCGTTGGCCTCGTCTGAGAGATTTGGAGGTTCCTCCCACCCTAGCTCCCCAGGATCCTTACTATCCCGACTCGCTGATGATGCTGAGTAAGGGAAATGCCTTACCCTCTCAAGAGGTCGAAATAGGGAGGAACAACTGGGCAGTAAGCCCTTCGCGCTCAGCAGCTGGGAAAGCTATGTTAGCAGATGATCCTCATCTCGGCTTGAACCTGCCTTCTATCTGGCATGAAATCCAACTTTCTGCTCCAGGCATAAATGTATATGGAGTGACCTTACCTGGCATTCCTGGAGTGATTATTGGATTCAACGATTCCATCAGCTGGGGCCTGACTAATGCAGGCTTTGATGTATTGGATCATTATCGGATTGAATACAGCGGGGAGGCTCGCGAAACTTATCTACATGATGGCCAGACCAAGGAGGTAGTCATTCGAGTAGAAGAAATTCTCGTCAAAGATGGAGAGCCTTTTTTAGATACGGTTCGCTATACCCATCATGGTCCAGTGACTTACGATGAGGAATATGGTAAGTATGAATTTCCCGTAGCTATCAGGTGGACCTTTTTTGAACCAGATGACAAGTTTGACGCCTTGTACAAAGTCAACCGTAGCAACAATGCCCAAGAATTTATCCAAGGCCTAAAAGATTTTGTTTGTCCCATTCAGAATTTCGCCTTTGCGGATTCGCGTGGCCAAATAGGTCTAATTCAGGCGGGACTTTTACCAAATCGGTGGCCGGAGCAGGGGCGTTATTTATTGGATGGGCGCTTAGCTAGCCACGATTGGCAAGGTTTTGTTCCCTATGAAATGATGCCCCAAGTCATCAACCCAGAGCAAGGCTACATTGGATCAGCCAACCAGCACCCCACAGAAGAGGGCAGCTATCCCTATTATTACACCGCAAACTACGAGGATTATCGAGGACGGCGGGTATACCAATTATTAGGGGCAGATGACAGCGCGAAGCTTGATTTAGAGGACATGAAGTCCTTTCAGCTGGATAACGTGAGCCTTATGGCAGCGGACATATTGCCTACTCTGCTATCGGAATTGGATAGCAGCAGTTTGGATGAACTTGGACTCAGTCTGTATACAGGTCTTCGGAAGTGGGACTTTGCTTATGACCAAAACTCTCCCTTGCCTAGCTTTTTTGAAGAATGGTTCCGGAATCTATATTTCGCAATCTGGCAAGATGAATATGAAGCAGAAGAAGGCCCTTTGCGTTACCCAGATCGCTCAACCACGGTGGGAATATTGAGGGACAGCCTCGATTTTTATTTTTATAAAAAAGTGGGCGATACCACTCGATATAACCGTCGTCAATTGGTGAGAGAGAGTTTTGCCGAAAGTTTGCAGGCTTGGCAAGAAAAATACCCAGAAGAAAATCAGCGAATTTGGGGACAGGTAAAGCAAACCGATATCCGGCATTTGGCCAGGGTTTTTGCGCCTTTCTCCTCATTGGGATTACCTACTGATGGCAACCGCAGTATCTTGAACGCAACTACACGATATAGTGGTCCGTCTTGGAGAATGGTGGTTTCCATGGAATCTCCCGTTAAGGCCTTTGGGGTTTACCCCGGAGGACAGTCTGGTAACCCTGGTAGCATCCACTACGATGACTACATTGAAATGTGGCGAACTGGGAAATACTTTCCTCTTTTCTTGATGAATAGTCCTCAGCAAACGGGCCCCAAGCTTCCGCTTCGGTATTCTTTCACGCCGGCTTCAACTCAGTCAAAACCTTAATTTTCTACTGCTACCCATGCGATTTGTCCTCAGAATAATATTGATAGCTGCTTTGAGCTACTTATTGGGGTGGCTGTTTCCTCAATGGCCGATTTGGCCCATGGTAGGAGGGGCGTTTTTGATAGGCTTATTGTTAAGCAGGGGCCAAAAACGGCGTATGTTCGAGACACGCAAGGCGCCACGTTCGTATGGTTTTCTCTCTGGTTTTATTGCCCTTTTTTTGTTGTGGGGGATTTTAACTTTTCAGATTCATGAAGGCAACGAAGGCATTCTCTCTGGAAAAATGACCAATCTACTTAGTCAGGGCGCCCAAGAATCCGGGATTTGGATGGTATTAGCTACTGCATTGATTGGGGGAATCTTGGGAGGGTTTGGAGCCATGACAGGCAACCTCTTGGGACAAGCTTGGAAGAGTCGGAGCAGCAATTAGGTAGGAAGCGAGAAGTTAGAACCGAGAGGCTAGACGGCTTGATACTGATGATCAATAATTTAAACCAATTGCATTATTCGGTTTCTTTGATTCACCTGCTTAAAAAGTAAAGAGAGCTAAACCAGTTAAGGCATAACTTCCATAGCCCATAGCGTCTTATCTACCCCCAATAGATTGCTTTAGTTGATTGAGGTTTGGATGTCTAGGGTGTTTCTCTTCTAGCCGTAGCAAGTATTTTACCGCTTGTACTTGGTTATCCTTGAGCAATTGCAGCAAGATCATGTTTTCAAGGGCCTGAGGATCATCAGGCGCATAATTGAGGGCTGAGACCAGTTGGCGCTGTCCCTGGTTTAGCTTCCCTAAATTCAAGTAAACGAAACCCAGGTTCGTCAAAATTCGATGATCAAATGGCTTCTCTTGTAAAAGCTGCTCAAATATTTGTTGGGCTTCTTGCAAGGCTGCGGGGTCTCCCTTTCTAGACCTTAGGAGGTTGATTCCCATTTTTAAACCTGCTTCCAGGTTGTGGGTATTTTGTTGATAAATTTGTTGAAAAGTATTTTTTGCTTGGCTGTAATCCCCTAGTTTTTCTTCAATCTCACCCCGTAGGAACATTCTTAGCGGTTCTTCGGGGTGTTTTGCCAAAGATTGCTGGATGTAGCTCAATGCTTGTGGATAACTTTGTTGATAAAAGGCCAGGCGTGCCCGCTCGTAATAACTATTTGTTGAAAGTAACTCGTCGGCTCGTATGAGGTAAAGGGAGTCAGATTGTTGTTGCTCATAGTAGAGCAACCACGCCTTGCCGAAAAGATCTGGTTCAGGATTAGGGCTGGTTCCACATTTGAGCTCAAGCCAAGCTTGAGTCAAATCGAGCTTTGGAGTATCATTTTGTGATAGCACCCGGATTTTGTGGTCATGAAACCTAACGTGAGGTATATCCACCGTTCCTCCGGCGGGCATATGGCAGGTGATGCAGTTTTGAGCTGCACTTAGCACTTCACTGGCTGGGTCTTGACACATGGGTTGCTGCCCCATTTGATGGCAACTCTGACACTGTGCCACGTAGCTATCAAAGGAAGGGACCGATTGATGTGCGGGATGGCAGGTATTGCAAGTAAGCTTTTCATTGGATGCGATGTAGCAGCGAGATTGAACCAACCTTTCTGCATGAGAAGCTACCCCAAATTCATCCGCACGTCGGTTTTGCATCACGAATACTTCCATTGCTTCCTGTAGCTCCATTCCAGGCCGAAAATCTTCAAAGGGAGCATCTGGCTGTGGGACTGCCACACCTTCTAGGTGGCAGCGGGAGCACACATCAAACTGCGCCTGATGGGGTAACTTAGACGGATTGACAATGGACAGCGATGCCTTTGCCGTTTGGGCTTGTCCCCCATTTTGAAAGTAGTTCACATGGGCCGATCCTGGGCCGTGGCAATTTTCACAGCCAATTCCGAGAGAAAGAGATTCAAACTTATTTTTACTGCCTTTGACAAAGCTGAAGCTACCTGTGTGACAAGCCATACATTCTGCTCCAATCTCTCTAGAAAATCGTGAGTTGTTTTCTCTATAACCTGGGCTTAGGTCCCAAATTTTTTGGTGAACATACCAGGTGATAGGCATTTCGTAGAGGAAGCCTTCCCGCTGCATAAGATATGACCGAGTTTGGTTTCCTGATCCGATGATGTAATCTACTTTTTCCTCCCTTAGGTAGCTTGTGTCAGCCCCCATTTGGCGCCATTCTTTGATCCAAAGTTCTTTTTGCTTCCAATAGGGATAGTAGAAGAAGTCTTGGGCGCTGTCGTACACCACAGCAGAAGCACCAAAGTGTTCGATGGTATCTTGTGGCGAAGGAAGATAAAAAGAATGCCCCATGTTGGTCTTTTGGTACTCTTGATAAATGGAGGCATGGCACGACTGGCAACTTTCGGAGCCTAGATACCGAGATTCTGGATTGAGGCTAGCCAAGGTGGTAGGAGCCTGGGCGCAACGAAAAAGCAATACAGTGGCGATGGTTGCAGCACCCCAAATCCACTTCCATGATGAGCTAGGGACAAAATCTGGCATGGATCACTTCAGTTTCAGCAACTCGATGATTCGTTCCGACAGCCTTTGGAGGCCATGGATATTGTTGTCATAGACCACGTAGGGAAAACGGTGAAAGTCTGGTGGAAGGTCTCGGGCGTGTTGAGTAATCAATATGATCCGTTTCCCCAGTGCATGAGCCAAACCAAGCTTATAAAAAACATCTGGGTGCTTGTAGGTAAGGTCTGCAATTACTACTTCTACCTCGTTGATGGCTTGCCAGGTATCATCTAAGATCTCCTGGGCATAAAGAGCTCCAGCCCGATAGCTATCCCAACCTATGGATCGAAGGGTTTGCTGCAAATGCATCCACAAAGCATCAGACCAATAGGCTTCAAGTGGCATGGTGACCAAACTAGTCCTGGGTTGAGTTTTGAATGTGTTTCGGTTAAATACAGAGTTTCGAACTCCTTGTTCAGGGCCAAGTATTCTTTCCGAAATGACTTCTGAAGAGGCTTGATGGCGGGGGACATATTTGCTTAAGCCTAGTTCCCGCCATAGCAGGTCTTTGACTTCTTGATGAACAACCCCATCCCCCCACATGATGCTCAAACTACCGTACAACTCTTGGTCTGGTGTGCCAAATTGGAACATTAGGCTAAAGGTTTGCCCAGTTAAGGATTGGTTTACCCCAAAGAGGAGAAAGCTGATTCGACTCTGATACTGTAGGTAAGTTTTTTTTAGCTGCCTCAGATTAAGGGCTGGGTAGGTTTTGCCTTCGGTGGTTGACAAAAAGGCGGTAGGAGTCTCTCTATCCAAATAATAGTCACTGATCCGCTGAATAACGGCAATGGTCTTATCGATCGAGAAACGATATTCATCAAATAGAAACATGCCATGTAGCATGCTGGCACTGGGGCTCAGGTAGTCAATTTGATCTTCTAGAGCCTCTCTTACCTTTGCGCGAATCTCTCTGCTATATCGGGATACCGCTTCTAGTTCTGCATTTTGATTGCGGGCCATGGGACCAAAGCTGAGCGATAAGAGCATCGATTCTCCATTGGATAGGTTGAGCTCAGCAGAGGCTTTTAAAATGAGGTTCCGGCGCTTGTCAAGGACGCGCCTAAGTCCTGTCATTCCAATATTTGAATAAGGTTCACCATCCGTGGTGATCATGCGGATGTGGAAAGCCTGCCCTTTGAAATATTGGTCAGAAAGTCGATTTAGTAAATCCAAGACTCGCTGAGTATCTACTTCATCATTGAAATGAAAACTATCCTGAATTCGACTTAATGGGGCTGGCTTGGGAGGAGTAGGGGTGCTAGGAATCTCCTTTTCTTGGCGCTCTTCCTCCTCAAGTGCCATGAGGAATTCTTTTTCCTCTAGATCTTCTCGCTCCTTAAATTCCTTTATCGTTGAGATAAGGTTAGATAGAGCTTCGTCCCTTTGTTGATCTTCTTCTGAGGGAGCGTGCCAATCCCCAAGTAGGATTTCGCGAATGGCTTTGCTGTCAAATTTACTTTGGGTGACGACAATAAATTGTCCTTCACCTTGTTGACTATCCTTGCTGAATCTCAGACTGAGGTTCACACTGCTTCCTGATGGGTGAGCGGCTGAGGTCGTGATGGACTTAATGGTTTCGGCGTGAGCCAGGAAGGTGGTTCGCAATTCATCATAGTCAAGGCCGTAGAAGCTTTGACTTTGGTAGGTTGTGAGGTATGAGTTGAATTCCATCCCAGGTAAATAATACTGGGATATCAACTTCAAGCGAGTAATGAATTCGTCAATGGTGAGAAAGGGAAACCTTCCGTAAAGAGGCGCTGCTTGCTGAGCCATAAAAGGATAGGAATCGAATGCCAGTGTCTAGCAAGATGCCCAATATAAAGATATTTTAGTTGAAGCTAAATACTAGTCCCAAGTTGATGGTAAGTAAATTCAAATCAACTTTTTGAGTATGAGTTTCAAGAGGCCTATCAAGATCAAAATCTGCGTTTTCGGGATGGTTCACAGGAGTGAGTCCTTCTTTGACAAAAAGATTTTCCCGTTGGTAGGGAGCAAGAGAAGTCAAGCTGTCTTGACCGTTAATTTGGTATTCAAGAAGCTCTGCCTGCCTTAAAAAAGCCTGCTGATAAAGGTAAGCAACTTCATAAAATATTCGAACCCGGTGACTGATTCGATAAGACAGACCTATACTTGGATTGATTCCCAATGAAGCCGTCGCCCTGGCTTGTAGAGTTTGGGCGAGCATACCTGCATTTTTTAATTCATGAGACCTATAGTTGATGCGATAGCGATATGGCATTACTATGCCTAGGCGCAAAAAGGGCGAAAACCGCCTTTCTCCGAGGCTGATTACAACCCCTGGACTTATCTGTAACCGTTGAGCTTTAACACTTGACAGAAAATCCAATTGCCCTGCCGAATCTAGGCTGCTGCTCTGGGTAAAGCCACTTATAAAAGCCAAATCAAGATCAGCTTTGATGAAATGGTTGAAGTGATAGGCTAATCGGGCACGGGTCTGAAGGCCCAAATCTAGGGATTCTTGGAAAGCCCTAGTCGCTACCTGAGTAGACGTGTATTCATCTAACTGAAAGCGAGGCTCTACTGGGCGAGGCTCTGTAAGCCCTCCGCCAATACCGGCACCAACTGAAAGGGAAAATTGTGCCACCAAAACCCCTGGGGCCTGAAAGGCCAGACTCAATAAGAGGGCATTGCTCAAGCGTATGATCCAGGTGGCATGGTCTCTCAAAAGCAGATAAATTGATGGATAATGAGAGCTCTGAAGGAAAGGGAAACAACTCCCCAGTATGCTAACAAATAGCAAAAATTATTCGAAAAACTCAACTAAGTTTTACCCTAACCAGGGTGAGGATGATCTCTCTTCTTTCCCCAAAATCTTCCTAAATTTCGCTTGTTTTGATAAAACTACTAACCAGGGTCTACAACTATTCTCCTCATGAGCCAGACAGATCAAATCCAAATCCATCGCGATGGACATCTGAAGTATATCTCCATCAATAACCCAAAGCGAAAAAATGCCTTGAGCAATGACATGGCTCGCCGCTTGAGAGACGTAATTGCAGAAACGGCGGAAGACGATTCTCGGGTAGTGATCCTGCAGGGAGCTGGGGCAGATTTTTGTGCTGGGGCTGACCTAGATCCAGCACTGATAAACGGGCAGCCATTTGATGTAAGTAAATTCCTAAAAGAAACATACAGCCCACTGGTTCTGGGCATACGCAACATGGACAAGCCCTTTATTGCCAAAGTGAAAGGTAATTGTGTGGGGGTCGGCTTTAATTTTGCCATGGCTTGTGACCTAATCTATACCACGGAAAATGCTAGGTTTAGCCAGATCTTTACCAAGATTGGGCTTTCCACCGACGGGGGAGGAGCCTTTTTTATGTTGGAGAAACTCGGCCACCAAAAGGCATTTGAACTAATGGCTACTCATCAAATGATTAGCGGGAAAGAGGCTCTTGATTGGGGCCTGGTTAATGCGGTCCATCAGGATGCTGAATTAGATGACTTCGTCAAGGATGTGGCCATGAAGTTGGCAGAAGGCCCTTACTTAGCTATTCAACACACTAAGTCTAATCTTCGTGCTGCTCAGCAAGGATTGGAGGCGGCTTTAGAAACTGAAGCGGATAACCAAGGAAGGAATTTTCGATCCATGGATTTCTTAGAGGGAATCATGGCCTTTTTACAGAAAAGGCCGGCTAGGTTTAAAGGGAAGTGATGAACCTTTCATGACAAGCAGCGTTTTAAAGAAAATTTATTGACTAGCAATCTATATTCATGATAGAAACGGATATATGCATCATCGGAGCAGGCCCTGTAGGGCTGTTTGCCGTATTCGAAGCAGGCCTTTGGAAAATGAGATGTCATTTGGTAGACGCGCTTCCCCAAACCGGAGGACAGCTATCGGAGGTCTATCCTAAAAAACCGATTTACGATATTCCCGGTTTTCCTTCTGTTTTGGCTGGAGATCTGGTCAAGAACCTAGAAGAGCAAATCGCCCCCTTTAAGCCTGGGTTTACCTTAGGAGAATCTGTAGAAGAGTTGATTCAATTAGAGGATAATTCTTTCCAGCTGACTACCTCAGAAGGCACACGTATACAAGCTAAAATAGTGGTGATTGCAGGCGGTTTAGGGGTTTTTGAGCCCCGTAAGCCAGCCTTAGAAAACCTGGGGAAGTTTGAAAGGAAAGGGGTTGACTACATGGTCAAAGACCCAGAGAAGTACCGAAACAAAAAGGTGGTGATCGCTGGAGGGGGAGACTCCGCACTGGATTGGACTGTTTTTTTGGCAGACGTGGCTGAAGAAGTCACCTTGATCCATCGGCGCGAGAAATTTAGGGGAGCGTTAGATACGGCTGAAAAAGTCAAGGCACTGGATGCTGAAGGGAAGGTTAAGCTGATACTAAATAGCCAACTAGCCGCTCTTGATGGGGGAGACCATTTGAAACAAGTGGAAGTGAAACATGCTGAAGGGCCTAACTCTATTCTGGAGGCGGATTACTTAATTCCCCTATTTGGGCTCAGTCCCAAGCTTGGACCGATAGCCGATTGGGGGCTAAATATTGATAAGCGGGCTGTAGAGGTAAACACCGAAGATTACTCAACTAATATTCCTGGCGTATATGCCATTGGAGACATCAATACCTATCCAGGTAAGCTAAAATTGATTCTTTGTGGCTTCCATGAGGCTGCTCTGATGGCCCATTCTGCTTACCAATACCTCAACCCCAATCAAAAAACGACATTAAAGTATACCACCGTCAGTGGGGTCGGTGGATTTTGATCACATTTTAGGCATTAATTTAAATGATTAATCTAACCGTTACGGATACCGATGGAAGCCAACGGAGCATCCAAGTTAAGCCAAGTCGAAGCAGCAGCCTTATGGAGGTTCTCACCCGTGAAAACTTTGACGTGCCAGCCATTTGTGGAGGCATGGCGGGGTGCGGGACCTGCCATATTGCGGTTTTGAAAGGAGGTGAAGTGCTGCATCAGCCAGAGGACGATGAGGAGTTCATGCTGGATAGCCTTCCCAATTACACCGAGCAAAGCCGTCTTTCCTGCCAAATTCCCCTTACTCAGGAACTTGACGGAATGGAAATCAAAGTAGTAGGAGACGGCGCATAATTAGAGTTTGTGATATGGAGAGATGAGCCACCAAGAGAAACATGTTGCTCTCGGCTGCTTGTCTGCCTGAAATCACAATACCGCTGGAAAGATTACTTTGAGGATGAAAAAGAAAAGCCCCGCGTTACCAGCAGGGCTTTTCTTTTTAGGAACACGAAAAAATAACATGTCACTTTTGCATAGGCATTTTGTTCCAAACCAAGGAAGGAAAATCTACCTTAGCCAGTGACGAAGAGATGGGGCAAAAGGCCAAGCAAAAAGGCATAACTTCTTTTTTGAGTGTTCCTTAGGCCAAAAACTTAAAAATGGAAATCAAAGAAAGAGCTTACTCTTGATCTGTTGGTTTCGATTTTATGCTTGAATATCGGCCTGGGTTTAAGCTGAGAAAAGCTCATTTACTTTGTCCCAGTTGATTACATTGAAAAATGCCTGAACGTAATCAGGACGCTTATTTTGATACTTTAGGTAATAAGCATGTTCCCATACGTCGATACCAAGAAGTGGGGTCCCTTTTGCATCGGCCACGTCCATAAGTGGGTTGTCTTGGTTGGGAGTTGAAGTAACAGCTACAGAACCATCCGCAGTTTTGATCAGCCAAGCCCAGCCAGAACCGAATCGCCCACCTGCGGCAGCGGCAAAAGCACTTTTGAACTCTTCATAAGAACCAAAGGCTTGATTTATGGCCTCGGCAATGGGGCCAGTAGGATCTCCTCCTCCATCTGGAGACATGACGCTCCAAAAAAGGGCGTGGTTATAAAAACCTCCTCCATTGTTGCGAACACCTGCACTGTGCTCAGAGACGTTTGCCAGAATATCTTCAATGCTTTTTCCCTCCAGATCCGTCCCCTCGATGGCCGCATTGAGCTTGTTGGTATAACCTGCATGATGCCGATCATGATGGATTTCCATGGTCATGGCATCAATATGTGGTTCAAGAGCATCAAATGCGTATGGTAGGTCGGGTAGTGTAAAAGCCATAATGGGTATGTGATTAGATTTATTCACTTAACGGACAAAGCGCCGGAAAGTTAAGGGCTAATCTACAGAATCCATGGCAACAAAACTTGATCCTCGATACTTCAGAAGTATTCTTTTTTACCAGGGCT
>CAZFPQ010000121.1:0-20828 GCA_964521065.1 uncultured Bacteroidia bacterium
AGCCGCATTGCCTTTTTGAATCCGGGTTGCAACATTGGTGATATTCTTAATAGGGGCTAGGAGTTGAGAAAACAGGGTAATAAACCCGATAAACTCCGCCGGATTAAGGTCACTTTGCTCATTGAGTATCAACCCTGTAGCATAATAGATGATGCCGCATATCATGGCCATACTGGTGATTTCAGTAAGGGGCGATGCCAGCTCCATCCTTCGTCTTAGGCGGGTCTGAAGGTTGCTGTAATCCTGATTTTCTTGCTCATATCTGTGCCGCTCATAATCTTCTTTCTGGAAGCCCATGACAATTCGGACCCCTCCCATAAACTCATCTATCAAGGAGGTCAATCTTCCCAGCACTTCTTGCCCCTTCCGCGTGCTTCGCTTCAATGGAGTAGCAATTCGATTAATGACCAGCCCAGTTACGGGGAGTAAAATCAAAGTAAAAAGAGTGAGTTTCCAACTTAATCCGAGCAAGATCAGCAGAAATACCAGCATGGTAATCGGCTCTCGCAAAAGAGGAATCAAAGCCCCCTGAACTGACTCTTGAATAACCTGCACATCCCCTACTAACAAACTAATCAGTCCTCCTTTTTTATTCCGAGTAAAAAAGGCCAGATCTTGTCGACTCAAATGGCCGAAGAGCGTATTCCTCAAACCCTCCATAGTTCCTTGCTCTAGCCGTACCATGAAAAAGGCAGCAAAATATCGGGTAAGGTTTTTGGCTAGTAAGACGAGTAGCAGTCCCACACAGAAATAGGCTACCATTTGTTGCTGGCCATATAGATCAATGCTTTGTGCCAGTTGGTAATAAGCGTAATCCTTTAGCAGGTCAAGGTCTGCGACACTGGCCCATTCAAGGGGGCGGGCTGGGGCTTCCACCATTTCTAATCCAAATAGGATTTGTAAAAAGGGGATCACAGCCATCAAACTAGCCGCGCTGAATAGTGAATACAGCAACATTAAGCCAAAAGCGACTCCCCCCATCCACCATAAAGATTTCCCGTAATTGAGGATTCGAAAGTATTGGCGCATTTTGCGAACTTTGTGGGTACTTCATGTTCGCCTTTCTTTATTCAATCAGAGGCTTACACATACCCGGTCAAATTATCTTCAAAAGTATATGGGAGAAACCATTGTTCAAAAGAAAGTAGCTAAGCTGATTCAGCAAGAGCTTGGAGATCTGTTTTCTAAGGAGTTCAACTATGTCCCAGGAACCTTCTCCACCATCAGTGCCGTCAAAGTTCCCGCCGACTTGGGATTGGCCAAAATATATGTTTCGGTATTACCGGACCAACAACTGGAAAAGGTCGCCAAAGCCCTCAATGAAAATGCATGGGAACTACGCTTTGCCTTAGCTAAACGGATCAAAAACAAGGTTCGCAAGATTCCAGAGTTGAGATTCTATGCTGACGACTCCCTCAAGGAAGCCCAAAGGATCAATGAAATGCTTGATCGGATGGAAATCCCTGAGGAGAATGACGAACAGGAGAGGGATTAATTTTTACCCACTCCTAAGAAAGAAAAGCCCCATCGTAGGCTTTTCCTCTCTCAACAACTATCGTTACCTTCCGACATTTACTGACAAAGAGGAAAATACCCTTCCAGACACACTCAACACACCCTCTTTTATGGTCCGGATTCTTCTGCTTGGTCTAGGTCTGATAATCTGCCAGCTATCTACCTTTGCCCAGGTAAAAGTTAACGTAAAGCTTAGCTCTAATGCCTCTTCTCTACAAGCTTGGCTACAACGCTCCCCTAGAGGAGATCTACGGAGTTTTGCCAAGCCTGAAGGTCTGACGGCTGCTTTTCCTTTTATCAATGAATGGCAAAGTCAGCACCCCCTCAAAGCGAACCTAAGTAACAACAGCTCCCCAAACGGCTCATCGGTCAGCCGCAACTACACAATAGTACTTCCGGAAGGTCAAGCTGGCAGCATCATCAATCAGATGCGGGCCAGCGGCCAGTTTGAGTACGTGGATCGCAGCCAACGTTATCAAGTTGAGGAAATATCAGAGTACCGTCCCAATGACGACTCACTGGCAGCACAATGGTTTCTGGATTACATAGATGCACCTCAAGCTTGGGATCAGACCAGAGGAAACTCCAACATTAAAATTGGAATCATTGATACTGGATTAGACTACGATCATCCAGAGTTTGAGGGGCAACTTTGGATCAACTCTGCTGAAGACCTAAATGGTAACGGGAGGTTTGAACCTTGGCCCGCCAACGAAACCCGCAATGGTTTGAGTGGAGATTTCAATGGACTCGATGAAGACGGAAATGGATATGCCGACGATGTGATCGGGTACGACTTTGTCGATCAACCACGTAATCCTTTCGGAGGAGATTTTTTCGGCCCAGATTCAGACCCACTCGATGACAATGCCCATGGCACCTTGGTAGCTGGAGTGATCGGTGCAAAAGCAGACAACCAAATAGGAGGCGCGGGGCTTGCGCCTGGATGCAAATTGGTTACCCTCAGAGCCTTTGCGGCGAGTGGTGGAGGGGATGACGATGACATTGCTCGATCCATTGTTTATGCCGCAGATAATGGGATTCAGCTTCTAAACCTCAGCTTTGGCGACGTATATACCTCGCGTATGATGCTGGACGCCATTCAATACGCCTACCAACAAGGGGTAGTCATGTTTGCCTCCTCCGGAAATGGGACAGGTGACAACTTACACTATCCATCTGGCTATAACGAAGTGATTTCCATTTCAGCCTCAACCGCTGATCTAGCCACAGGACGCGAATTTCTATGGCCTCTTAGTAGCTATGGCGTTACCGTAGATTTGTGTGCACCCGGTGCGAATATTTTCACCACAACCCTTAGAGATACTGCTCCAGATGGTCAAGTAGCCGCCTATACCCGTACCCAAGGCACCAGCTTTGCGGCTCCTATGGCAACGGCAGCTGCCGCACTCATCTTTTCTAGACATGGAGCCCAAACGCCCGAACAAATCAGAGGAACCCTTACCACCAGCGCAGATGATATTTCTGACCAAGGATGGGACCACTTCACTGGCGCCGGACGCTTGAATATCAACCGGGCCTTGCAAGTAGTCGGGGCATCAAATGTGCAAATCAACTCCCCGATCAATGACCGAGGGAGTCCTTTTGACAGTGTCTACATAGTCGGGACCGTTTTGGACCCAGAATTTGTCAGTTTCGACCTACAGTACCAATTGGGTACTCAAGACACCAGCGAGTGGGTAGACATCCTTACGGATCAAATCTACCAGAGACAGCGTGACACCTTGGCCGTATGGGACCTAAGCGGGCTGCCAGAAGGAGATTATACCTTGCGCTTGAGTTTATCTCGGAGCAATGGATTTACCCGAGAAGATCGCATCCGATTTGTGAGAGACCTTTCTCCTCCCGTGGTAAGAATCAAAGCGGCTGCTCCTATCTGGGACAATGAGGATCGTGAGTTTTTTGTGGTTTTTCGCAGCAGCGACCGAGCCCGCCATGTGCTCAAATACCGTTTACAGGGTAGCCTAATTTGGCGAGATTTCACCTTCGATCGCGTAACTCGCAATGGAGAGATCTTAATGGGGAGCAATGAATTGAGCCCTGGCACCTATGAATGGTTCCTAGAGAGCACGAATGAGGCGGGACTACGCAGTCAAACGGAGGTTGACATTTTCACGTATCAAGCTGGTTTCATCCCAGAAAATGGCTGGGATGAGTTGAGTTATGGATTGCCCTTAGGACGTCTTTTGGAACGTCCAGTAGATTTTGATGGAGATGGCTTGTTAGAGGTCATCATGAGCGAATATGACCAGCAACTGAGCTTTGGTCCGCTTAAACGCTTTGAATTCAACGGGGGATTTTTTGTACAATCAGACTCATCGACCTTTCGTCCCATCCTCATACCTAAAGACTTAGCAGACACCGATGGCGATGGGCGCCAAGAGCTTTTGGTTTCGGTAAATGACTCTATGTACATCCTTGAACAGAGTACGCCCACTGGCTTCCCCGATGAAGTAATTTACCGCAATGAGGGTAACGAACGCTATGCTGCCTCTTTCGGGGACACAGATGCCGATGGACAAATAGAGCTCCTAGCCAAAGACTTTGAGGATTATTATATATTCGAAGGTCAGGGAGGGAATTTCCAGGAATCCAGAAAATTACTGGACCAAAGCCCCAATTACCAGGGGTCAATTGCCCCCCGTGTCTTAGTGGAGGACTTTGACTTAGATGGGAATCCAGAAATCCTATTTGGGGATTTTGATGGGGATCTCATCTTGCATGAATATCGAGGCGGCAGCAACTACCAGCTATCATGGATCGATACCACAGATTTAAGCAAATCTGGAGTCTACATTTGTGCGGGTGACTTTGACGGAGATGGATTACGGCAAGAATTTTTTGTAGCCACCCACCCTTCTACTTTGCGTAACGATGATTTTGAAAATGAGGGCCTTTATTGGCGCTTGAGGATTTTCAAGGCCACTGGGAATGACCAATATCAATTGGAATGGGAGGACTACCTATGGGACCTAGACTTAGAAGCCAATAATGCAGCTACCGCAGGTAACCTAGACGATGATCCTGCGGATGAGCTGGTCTTCACTACCTATCCACGAACCTACGTTCTGGAACATATCAATGGACAATACCGGTTTACGTGGTTTTACTATGGCTCCCTGGCCACCCACCACGTTATTGGGGATTTCAACCAAAATGGCATCAACGAACTGGGGCTTGGACGAATTGATTCCACAAAATTTTTTGAGCGCAGCATTGGCCGCAGTGGACCCGTTCCAGTCACCCAGTTACAAGGCTTTGTATTGGGGACAAATGACATTCGATTGGAATGGCAGGCTTCCCCTAATGCCACCGGGTACGAGGTGTGGCGCATCCGCGATCCAGAAAATAATGACCTCGCCGAAGTGGCTACCATAGGAGCTGTAAATAATTTCACAGACAACAGTTTAGACTCAGGAGTGCCATATCTCTTCGTTTTAAGGGCTCTTAATCCCTCTTTAACCCCCGAAGCTAGCGGATTTGGCAACCTTAGCTTTCTCACCCCCCACCCTAGCCCCCGACTCGATAGCGCCATAGCTACAGGACCGAGTCAGTTGCAAGTATACTTTGATCAGGTCGTGACAGATCGGGCGGCGGATCGGACTTTGTTTCGCCTAAATGGCAATCTTACTCCTCAAAGTATCATTTCTCAGGGAGACCCAGGTCTGAGCCTGCTCCTCACCTTTAATCAAAACTTTGACCCAGGCAACAATCAAGTTTTGGTAGATAGCAGTTTCTTAGATGCGGGTCGGGCATTCATCAATCCAAACTTTCGGCAAGCCAACTTCTTTTATGAAGCCAATGAGGACGAATGCCTTCATTTGACGGAGTGGAAAATCCTGGATGACAAACGGGCAGCCTTATTTTTCAACCTGCCCTTAGATGAGAGCACAGCCTACGATACGGCCGCATTCTCCATCGAGCCTGCCGGAAGCATTGCCGAGATAGGGCCTCATGAAGATCTGCCCCATGCCGTTGAGGTGACCATCGAAGATGCGCGCTTTGGGGCTTTAGGTTATCCCATCTCCCTTGTAGTGGAAGAACTTTGTGCCCTCAACCTGGTATGCCTATGCCCTGAGGGCACCACCGCCACTTTTTCCTCTCATAAAGACGACCTCTCCGAGGTCTTCGCTTACCCCAATCCGGTGCGGCGGCATGAGTTATTCGATGGCATGCGTTTCGCAAACCTCACTCAACAAGCCAACATCAAAGTACTGACCTTATCTGGCCGCCTAGTTGATGAGATGGAGGAAACCGACGGAGATGGAGGCTATACCTGGGACATGCAAGACCAAGGAGGAAAGAGAATCAAACCTGGGGTGTACATCTATTTTGTCGAGACGGAGGAGGAAGGGGTCGAGCCCTTTATGGGGAAGTTTTCGGTGGTGGAGTGAGGTGGATATGCAGACAGCTATTGAGCGGGAAGAGAGATCATTCTCAAAAAAAAGCTGCGCATCTATACATTTCTAGGATCAGGCGACAAGAGCATGTCGTTGTCTGGTTATCAGCCCAAAACAGGAAACTACCAGGTTTAATCATTCATTAAAAAACTAATAGCCCCATCCCAAAAGGAATGGAGCCATTCATCAAGCAGAAGAGAGGACTATAACACGATGGTCGTGCTCTGATTTCCTACACTTAACGTGATCTCTGTGTCGCAAGCGCCATTGCCAAAGTCTACGGTGAGGTCAGGCTTGCCACTGCGCTGGATGCTGGTCACACCTTCGGTGGCTACGAGGATCCCTTGAGCGCGGCAGCTGCGCTTGTAGACTTTGGGTGTAAGGATGGTGGCTGAGAAGCTACTGCCGTCTTTGCGGGTGCCGGAGGCGGTTCCGGTCACAATCAACTGATCAGCAGCGGGGTTGGCGGCGCGGTCCCAAGTGCGGGTGCGGTCAAAATCGCGGGTGGCCATGCTGCCATCGGGCCAAGTCACTTTTCCACCCATCAAGGTAGAATTGATGGTGATCGGGTCGTTAAAGGAGTTGGCCAAATTGGTGTGGGTTTTGGTGCCTTCGACGTGGACTCCATCCACATGAAAGCTGTCCAAGGCAATGGTAAGCGAAGCTCCAGGCCACCAAAGACGCTTGGTGTAGTCAATGATGATTTTCCCGGCCCGAGTCTTTCCATCAGGTCCCAAACAGCCGTTACCAAAGTCTAAGCTTAGTATTTTCAAGATCGAGTCGTGGGTAACTACTACGCAAGGACTGATGAGACCGGCTGTATGATAGCTACGGCCAAAGGCTTCATCCATGGCTTCATAACCGATTTGGTCTACTTCCTCAAAATCAGCTTCTACCATTGCATCTAATTCTGCCAAATCCTGGTCTTCTTCCGCAATGGATTGGGTTTGATCGGGCGTACAGGCTGTCAGGGCCAATATGGACGCGAGGACTAGGGACAAAAGGAGCTGACTGAAAAATGATAGATTTTTCATCTTCTTGTTTGGGTTTAACTATGATGTAAAAAGGGTGTCGCATTTCAGATGCAACACCCCTTTGACTATCGTCTATGTGGAAGGTTTAAAACCCTTTCAAAAAATTATTCATGGCCCATCAAGTCTCGGTATCTTTCTTCATCTACTCCAATGGCTAAGATGCTCACGGACCCCTTACCTTGAAGGTGGGATCGCCATTTCACATTTCGATGGGCAAGTCTTTTTGCCATTTTAGGGTCGCTATTCACCATGTAGCGAACGTACATCAAATCTTGGCGAATGACATGAAAATATTCTTGTAGATAAAAATCCTGGCTACCCAACTCATACTCCAGCTTGGCTTGAACCTCTTGCTTCAAAGAATCACGGTTACTAGACCAAGGAACCTCGTTTACACTCAGCATAAAATATCCTGGATACTTGTATTGTTCTACATCCTCATACCAGTATACATCTTCTTCTTTGTTCAAGGTGCGAATCGCCGATTTGAGAATTTCCAGATCTGAAAAACTGATCCTAGACCAAGGCACACGTCGGGCAGCTTGCTGGATTCGCTCAAACTCCTCTGGGGAAAACTGATAAGACAATCCGCCAACGGTCAAATAGTTACAATAAAGATTGAGGTTGAGGGTGTTGACCAATTCTCCATTGTGGTAAAACTTTAAGCTGTAGTGGTAATCACACTTGTCGTCAAAAGTGATGTCAAAGTCCCAGCTCTTCTGTAAGTCTTGCATCAGGCGGAGGTCCTTGCAAATAAAAGTCCCTAGCTCTGTTTGTACGGGCAGCATCCGGTAGTTGTGAATAGGTACTCCGACTAGGGTCCACTCACCACCTGACAAATCGAGGTCGGCAAGAATTCTATCAGCTTTCAGACCCGGTAAACAAGAAAAAAAGGCAAGAATTAGTATGGCTAAACAGCGCATAGTAAGAAGAATTGATGTTGAGAGTTTGAGAACAATTGGATTAAATAGAAAAATTCAACAATGGGGTTAGCCCATCTTCATGCCAACTTGCACAAAGGGTACATCTTTTCTTCGATCAAGAAGAAGGATGTAAGGCCATGAAACAATTTAGCCATTGGTCTGCTCATAAGCTTGTCTGCTTACCCGACTGGACCTTCTTCCTGCTCCATCTGTAGATTATGTACCAGTACTCGTTCCTCAATACTTCGCGCGGTAGGGGTATTGGCTATGCCTCCTAGAGCAGTCTCTTTATAACGAGTTTCCATAGACGCCCCCACTTCTCCCATGGCATCTACGACTTCGTCCACTGGGATTACGGCAGAATCTCCCGCTAGGGCCATCTGTGCAGAAGCAAAGGCAATTACCGCAGCTGAACCATTCCGCTTCACACAGGGGATCTCCACCAAGCCTGCTACTGGGTCACAAATCAGGCCCAACATGTTCATCAGCGTAATGCCTACTGATTCACAGATTTGCTCAAAACTTCCCCCAAGGGCATATACAATGGCGCCAGCCCCCATCGCAGCTGCAGTACCGGTCTCTGCCTGACAGCCCCCAACTGCCCCGGCAATGGAAGCTCGTTTTTCGATGATCAACGCAATCCCAGCCGACACGAGCATGGCCTCTAGCAGTGTCCGGCGACTGGGTTGATGTAGGCGTTCCAACGTAGTGAGTACTCCTGGCATGATGCCGGAGGCTCCGGCAGTAGGAGCAGCCACCACTCTGCCCATACACGAATTCACTTCCTTAGCAGCTAATGTAACGGCCAACAATTGCTGAAACTCTTTGCCTAATACCGAAATGCTGGCCTCGGCAACCTTCTTGGCCCCGTTTTGCACCATGCCACTGATGGATGTCATGTCCTCTGTTAATCCCGTATGAACGGCATCCTTCATTACCGCGTAGGCCGTCTCTAGCCTTTGCCAAATCATCTCTTCACTTTGGCCATGCTGCTGCTGTTCATAAGCCAACACCGGCTGCCAGATGGGAATAGGCATCCCTTCAAGAGAAAGGCCGGCTCGCCATTCTGAGAAACTATCAAATAATACCGACATGAGAGTAATAGTTATCCAAAACAAACGACCGTTCGTTTTTAATCACAATAAGCTATTCTCATTCGGAAAGAACAAATCTGGACTAGATATGCAGGATCCCAAGACTAGGACCTGAGCAAAGTCGAGATCTGTAGAGGGAATATGGGAGTAATTGATAAAGCAGGTGGACATAAGAAAAACGGAAATCGGGGTACGGTAGTAAAGGCTATGTGGTGGCAATTATTCATTCTCATGACCATAGCTACGTAGACCATACCCCAATTCCTCCTGCCCTAGTGCTTAAGTGGTGCAGGAGTCAAAAAGAAGCTATAGCTTCTGACAAAAGCTATTTAGGATCTTATGGGTTGAGCACTCGGATTTTCTGTTGTTCTAATAGCTCTCCAGTACGAGAATTGATAACCTGAAGGAGGTAAATACCAGAACCTCTGGGAACAGGGAGGTCGAGATAGGAAGCAATATCCACCGACTGGGGGCCACTAGAAACCCGTCCCATGGGATCAATCCATCTAAAATCAAATGTAGCAGGGAGTCCCCCCAGTCTCACCTTGAGGTAGAGGTGATCTTGCACCGGATTAGGATAAAAGACGAATTGTTCTTGAGGAAAGGAAAGAGCAGAACGGTAATCACCACGCAGAGAAAAGTCCGCCTGTGGAATCAGGCTCTGCTGCATGTTTTCGATGGCGCTGAGGCCATTGGGTATCCCGTAACCCATGAATCCATCTGGGTTAACAGCTTGGGAGGCACTGTTCCTCATGAAGTTGTAGATTTCCCAAGCACTGAGTTGGGGATAAGCTTGCCACAGACAAGCTGCTAGCCCTGATACCATAGGACAAGAAAACGAGGTTCCACTACCTTGCCGAATTTCGCCATTGGGATGCAAGAAGAAATTATCTCTCCCCATTGCCGCCAAGTTTGGCTTCACCTCCCCATCTACTCGAGGTCCACGAGAGGAGAAGCTTGCATATTGAGATTGAAAATCTACTGCCCCTACCGCGATTACCGAATCTCCGTCAGCGGGGGCCACTAAGCCCCTGCTCCCTGAGTTGCCTGCGCTATTTACCACCAAAATCCCTCTTGATGCCGCCATGTCCCCTGCACGAGTGATAAGGGCGGTATTTCCATCCAGGTCACTGGGGCCATAGTCGTCCACAGTCCCATCAAAATTGTAATAGCCTAAAGAGGTAGTAAAAATTTGAGCGCCCAAACTATCGGCAAATTCTGCCGCAGCTAGCCAGTTGTCCTCTTCCTGTCGAGTCTCAGAGGCATCGTTTTCAGTTCTGAGCAAAATGAATTCTGCCCCTGGAGCTGATCCAATCAACTCACCGGGCATAACAGCTGCTAAAATCGAGAAGACATAAGTTCCGTGTCGACAATGATCACAAGGATGAAAGACATCATCATCCCCATCCACTAGGTCCCGTGTCGCAATGATGCGGTCTTCAGTAAATAAATGTTTGAATCCCGGTAATTCATCCACCTGATCAAACCCATTATCAAAAACGGCGACCCTGATTCCTTTGCCGGTCAGGCCACTATAATGCAGCTGATCCAAGCCAATCATTTCTAGTTGCCGCAAATGGGTAAACTCCTCATCTTGTAGCAGAGAAATTTGAGTCTCCTCCTCAGCAATTTGTCCTTGGAAACCTAGTACTGGCTGAATCCGGTCAACATAAGGCAAGGAGGCTACTAGATCGCGTTGGTTTTCATCCAAATAGGCAGATACTCCATTGAACCAACGCGTCCTTCTCATTGGCTCAACCCCTAAGTCCCTAAGCCCCTTAACGTATTCATTGGAAACGGGTAAATCATGCTGATCAAGGGCGATGCTTTGAGCGGCTCGGTTGTCTAAAGCGGTCTGAGATAGATATTGCCATGGCAATAGGGCAACATTCTCACCTTTATCAGTAAATAATACCCAATATTTTTCTTGAGCAATCAGTTCACACCCTATAGAGAGGAACATCAGCAGGATCATCAACTTTTTCATACCACAAACTACTAAGCAGAACACATAGTGTTTAGCTAATTTCGACAATTCAGCTACACCAGACTGCTATTTAGCGGACTTGTGGGGAAAGAGATGGATTTTTACCCTTTTTTCCGCTGATGCTTCGCCCAAGAGATAAGCTCTTCCCTAGCCAATAGACCAAAAGCAAACCCTGCATTAGAGAAAGGGAATATGCGCTATGGAGGCCAGAGGTATTGGTGATATCTAAATAATACACACACCCTGCTCTACGGTCCCCCCCTACTCTACCTGCATACTCATCTACAAGTCTCCCAACATCTGCATCACTTGACTTCGTTTCCTGCTTGATACGGGAACCTCGGTTCCATCCTTCATCACCAAATACCCTCCATCTCCCTTCACGAACTCTTTTATAAATTCAGCATTGACCAAATGAGATTGATGAACACGTATAAATCCCTGTCCACCAAGTAGTTGATCATACTCTTTTAAGGTTTTAGTGACCAAGAGTTGTCGTTTATCCTGCAAATGAAAAATGGTATAATTGGCACTAGACTCACAGCGAATGATTTCGGCTACCGCTACCACGTGGATTTTTTCCATGGTATGAAGTGCCAACTTCGCATGTCTCCTCTCCTGAACATTGTCTAGCAAGGTATCGAGTTGCTCTTGTGAAGTTACCGACATAGAAGCAGCTCGAGCCACAGCCTGCTGTAACTGATCTGGGTCTACTGGCTTAAGCAGATAGTCTACCGCGGCAAAACGGAAGGCCTTGATCGCAAACCCGTCGTGGGCCGTGGTAAAGACCACCCTCAAAGGAGTCTCAGCCATGATTTCCAATAAGTCGAAGCCTGTCCCATCTTGCATCTGAATATCCAGAAACAGCAGATCTGGGCGATGCTGACGCAGGATCTTTGCCCCACTGACAACCCCTTCTGCCTCAGCCAGAATCTTTACCTGAGGGCAGTAGTCTTTTAAATCCTGGCGTAGCGCCTTCCTAGCTCCCGCCAAATCGTCAATAATTACTGCAGTGATAGATTCTGCCATGTTCATCTATTCCCCCTTGAAATTTGGCTTTCTTTTTTCTAAAAATGCGGCAATTCCTTCTTTGCCGTCCTCTGAAGTTATGGCCTCTGCAAAGTTTTCCACCTCAGCATCATAACCATTTTTGTTGCCATATCCGTTTCGGGTATTGTAGCCAGTGTTGATTGCATTTAAGGTTAGGCGAATAGCTAGTGGAGATTGCTGATAGGCTTTGTTCAAGATCTCCAAAGCCTTCTCTTCCAACTCCCCGCGAGTAGTGCAGTAATTGACCAATCCAAGCCTAAAGGCCTCCTCTGCAGTGATGGTACTTCCCGTGATCAACAGCTCTGTCGCTTTCCCTTTCCCGATCAGTTGAGCCAATCGCTGGGTGCCTCCATATCCTGCCAAAATCCCTAGTTTCACTTCAGGCTGGCCGAACATAGCATTTTCAGAAGCAATTCTCATGTGGCAGGCCATGGCAAGCTCGCATCCACCTCCTAAGGCAAAGCCATTGACCGCAGCAATAATGGGTTTGGGGCAGTTCTCGATTGAGAAAAATACTTTTTGACCAAATCGACTCATTTTGCTTGCCTCTTCCTGGCTTATGCCTTGCATTTCTGAAATATCAGCTCCTGCGGCAAATGCCTTATCCCCGGCCCCTGTAATCACCACCCCTTTGATGGAGGGATCATCTTTTACTTGATCGACCACTTCCTTTAGCTCTACCATCAACTCATGCCGCAAGGCATTAAGCACTTTGGGGCGATTGAGGCGGATAATGAGGGTTGAGCCTTTTTTCTCGGTTAGTAGGTTATTATACATCGAATTGGATATCAGAAATAGTTGGGCGGAATGATGACTTAAAGGTCACAATTCCGCCCAACTATCCCAATTAATTCTAGACTTGGTAGCCTATTCTTTTCCTTTGTTTTCTAAATTAAATTCATCTCCTCCATCTAAATCATCCACCATCCCAGGATAGAATTCAGATTGCATCAGACTTTCAATTTCCTCCATGGTCTGCTGCGTTTGCTCCGTTTCAAAAAGCAGGTTGTCAATCATGATGTCTTCACGCTCGGTATTTTGTAAAGTCATGGGCTGATCTTTGATGTACTCCACCATTTCTTCAATGGTCTGAAGTTGCTCTTCAATCACCTCACGATTTTCGCGCACTTTATAATAGTTCTCCATACGCATCTCCAGGAGGCGGAGGCGCTTTTCTTTGATTTTGCGCAAACGACTGCTTGCGTTCTTTAGTTCCTGGTTCAGCTTATCCACCTCATGAACAGTCCGTTGAATTACCGTCTCATTGGTAAGCTCAGGGAACTTATCACGGTAGTATAGCAGGCGAGCGTAAGACAGCTCAATGGCATTCATTTTATTGATAAAACTATTGACCAAGGATGGAACCGTGGTGTTTAGTTTCTTAAAGCTCTCTCGTACTTCTTTGATGCGCTTTCTCAGGCGGTCAAATCGCTGTTGGGATTCGAGCGTTAGCTCATTGTAATAGTCTACTAGCGTTTTAGTTTTCTGGAAGGCATCAATGTCTTTTTGGTATTTAGCATTAATGGCACGAATAAAGCGTGGATGTTGACTAATGGAACTGAGGGTAAACAGTTCTAAACCGCCCGCCATCAAAATAATGGAGAGTTGAGCAATAGGTGCCATACCGGGATTCAACAACTCGGGGGCCACCAACACCCCCAAAGTAGCCAAGCCTGTAATCACTGCCATCAGCGTAAGATGGACAGGCCAAAAGAATGCTTCTTTGGTGTAATTGATGAATTTCTGTATTCTGGACTTTGATTTTTTCTTTGCCAATGTAAGGGTACTTATAGTCTGAATGACGAATGGGTAAGACCTTTAGTCTAATTACCTCACCTTTTAGCTACAGGATTATTTTGCCTCAAGTTACAAATTTCGTGGTATAATTAGACTTTCTTGCGCTGCTTTAGATTTTCCTGAACTCTGCGATAAATCGAGATAAGGAATCCAGCGGTAAGAATGAAGGTCCCTAGCCACAGCAGGTTAATAAATGGCTTAGCTATCGCCTTGATGATTACATAATCCGCTCTTGGGTTTACCTGTCGAATCTGAAGATTCATCAAGTTGGTTTCAGGATTGATTCCCACCAAAGCCATCTCAAGTCCCAACTCCTCTATCTCATCACTGAGCATGCCAGGGCGGTTCCCCTCAATGGTGAATACGGGGCGAGCCAAAAAGGTGTCTCGTTGAACAATGGCCAATACAAAAGCCGCTGCTGCTACATCATATTGCTCCATTCCTTCCGCTCCCGTAAAGTTCCCCATGCTCGCCAAAACCAGTTTGATGTCCCCTAGCCTCGCGGTATCACCGATCCTCATGCTATAGGAGTGGAAAGTGGGTTCCAAGTTAGACGGATCAGGAAGGCTGGAGGTGAACACATAAATGTCCTGGTTCCAATATATTTTTCGACTAGGATGAGCCAAGATCGTCTCCATCTCCTCATTGATTTCGGCTTCTGGCCACAACATAAATCTATGGGCAGAATCGCGTAGACCTTGAAACTGTAGGCCATACTGGGTACGGTTATTAATCAGCTCCGCACCAAAGGATGCCAAGTCTTCATTCATTTTTTGCTCAAGCAAGCTTAAGTCTAACTCCCCTTCAGGCTCGGGAAGTCCGTCTTCCCGATTGCTGGTACTATGGGCTGTGGAAGAAGTTTCGAGGCTCCCGGGTTTAATAAATGGACCCCGAGGTAAGGTTACCGCAAAGCGCTCTCCTGTGGCATCTGAAAAGGCCGCTTTGAAGCGAAAAGGGCTTTCTTCCAGAACCTGTAAATCTGAAACTGGAGGTTGAGCCTTTCTTGTACCTACGTAGGTAACCTGATAACCTTGTATGGCCGAAGGAAAGCCTTTGGGCAAGGCCACGTTGTCAATCTTTTCCTTTTCTGGGAAAGCAGCTAAATCCTCAGGACGGAGGTTTTTTGATATGACTCGGTCATAACCAGAGGAAAAGAGGATACCCAAAAGCATCAGGGCGAATCCCAGGTGTACAACGGTGCCCCCCATGACCTTGAGGCCTTTGCGATTTTTTCGAAGTAAGGCGATGAGCACATCTAGGTTGGCAAAAAACCCAAATAGTGAACTGAACAGCATGAGCTCATCGGCGATGGTCATGATGCCAAATCGCACATAGGCCAGGCCCTTTACAATTGGGTTGCTTCCAACCTTACTGGGATCAATGTATTCTGCGAATTTTTCATCATAGGCAAACTCCCAGCCAACGTACCAGATACCAGCCAAAACCGCTACCCCAGACATGATAGCCAATAAAAAAGGTCTAAACAGGGCGTCGCCCGTGCCCTTTTTGGTCTTGATTTTCCACCAAAGGAATTGGCCCATGCCAGAAACCACCCCAAAGCCTATAGCAAACCAAACATTCCACTGATAATAGAACAACTGAACATTGGGAGGGAGGGCAGCATTGGTTCCTAGAATGGCATTGAAGACGGGCAAAGAGGTAGCTAACAATATCAATAGCCCACAGAAGGAGAAGATCATAATTCCCATGAACAGCATAAACTCAGGAGTCCAAACTGCACTTTCATCAGGTCGTTCGGGAATTTGTCGCCATCTAGTCCACATAGCCAACATGACAAACCCAGAGTAGATACCCAATAGGACTAACAACTGGCCAGAAAGTCCCAAATCTGTAAAGGTATGGACCGAGGTCTCACCCAAGATTCCCGAGCGCGTCAAAAAGGTGGAATAAAGGACCAACAAGAAGGTCCCAATGATGAGCAACATGGTCAACTTCAAGTAGCCTTTGGTCTTGCGGTAGATCAACATCGCGTGTAGCGATGCCACCCCACAGAGCCACGGCACTAGAGATCCATTTTCAACCGGATCCCAATTCCAATAGCCACCAAAATTGAGGGTCTCATAAGCCCAGTAGCCCCCCATGATGATGCCTACTCCGAGGATCATTACAGAAAAGGAAACCCAAGGCAGAGCTGGCTTGATCCATCCGTCAAAATCCCGCTTGATGAGTCCTGCCATCACATAAGCAAAAGGGATCAGGGTAGCAGCGAAGCCTAAAAACAGCGTAGGAGGGTGAATGACCATCCAATAGTTCTGAAGCAATGGGTTCAACCCACTGCCATTGGAAGGGACATAGTCAGGATACTGCTGATAAATATCATTATCAGGGAATACAGACTTTAGTTCAATAAAAGGAGTAGATCCCAACTTCCATACCTCAGGATAAAAACCTGTACTCAGCAGAAAGATTACAGCTAAGCTTAACCCTGCGACAATTTCCCAGGTGCTGAATTGCTTGGTGCGGGCTTGTCGATCGACATAAATCAAAAAGAAGAACAAAAAGCCAAGAGCCAATATGGAGTATAGCCAAAAGGTAATCGCTTCTATGCCCAAAGCTTTTGGATACCAATGAAACCCAAAGCCCATTTGGCCGCGCAGCAGGGCTAAGGTAAATACCAAAGAAATGATGCAACCAGCCAGCTGGAAATTGCCCCCAAAGGGCAATTGGCCTCGCTTAGTAAAATATTGGTAGGCAAAATAAATACCGGGAAAAAGGGCCAAAATTAAGTAAATCCCGATGACCCAAGAGTTTCCTACGTATACCCCTAAAAGCATGGAAGTCAAAATCAGCTCAACAGAGGAGATGATGCCCATGACTAGGTTGCGCCAAGGGCTGGCGCGAAATACGATCAGCAAAGCCAACAAGCTATGCCATACTGCCCATAGCAGAAAGCTACCTTCTTGTCCTTCCCAGAAACAGGAAATCATGTAATAAACTGGGAGCTCATTGCTGG
Source organism: uncultured Bacteroidia bacterium (assembly GCA_964521065.1). Classification (GTDB taxonomy): domain Bacteria; phylum Bacteroidota; class Bacteroidia; order J057; family J057; genus CAYVAP01. The sequence goes on from CAZFPQ010000121.1 coordinate 16,796, forward strand.
AATGAGACCATACATAGTGATACTGGTACTGATGGGTATAAATCAGGGCGAAGAGGGTTGCGACTACCCCGATGATGCTTCCGACGTGAAGCAAAAATCCGGTCTTGGCAAGCCTTTCCCACGCGGCCTGCTCTAAGCCTGATCTATTTTCTGCGATCAAATAACTAATCAAGGCAATCAGGGAACTGGCAAAAGCCAGTGCGACAAACATTTCCCCTAGCCTACCCCCACTCAAAAATTCCATGGATTGATTCTTGTTGATTGGCTGACAAAAACTTCACACACATAAAGTTACTCGGAAGCAGTGATGTCTGTGGCTTCATATTTAGAAGGACACTTCATCACTATTTTCTCAGCTACAAATCCTTCCTCTTCGTATCCTCCGATTACCACAATTTTTTCAGCCTGCTCAAAGTTTGTAGGCTTGGGATCATAATAGTTCACCAGTTCTACCTTGCCTAAGGTGTCTTCCATCGCAAACTGAAAAAGATCCCTAGATGGGTCATAACTAGATTGGTCTCGGTCAACCCAAGTTCCTACGATATGGACTTGTTTGTTTTTCTGAGCCGCATCTTCAAAGCCGGTGTAGACACTGGCGCTTTGGGAGAAGTTAATCCCTAACACGACCACAAACACCGCTAAGGCAACTAACACGAAAATATTGCTGGTTTTCATCTGCAATTCTAGGTTTATGAGTGAACGGTTATGCTATGTTTATTCTTCCTTCACCAAGGCCGCCTATCCCTGATTTTCGAGTTCTTCGATTTTTTTCTCCAACTGTTTAGCCTTCCGCTGAGTTAACATCAGATAAGTCAGGATCGCACCGAAAATCAACAGGACTACCGCTAGTACAGAGTTGATTTTCTCACTGGCTAAGAGCCAGGGTTTACTCGCCTCAGATTGTAGCAAAATGGTTATCAAAGATATCATCGATCTGGCTTCTTGTAGTTCAATTTCTTCTGAGAATCCTATCAAATAAAGGGTTAAGCAGTTCCTTCATGGGATCCCCTCAAAAACGGACCCAATTTAGGCAAATTATAACTAAAAGCTTAGGTTATAAGCAGGAATTTATATTTCCCATTCGACAAAATACATGTCGATTTCGCCTTTGTGCTTGGCATGGACCTTTCCTCGATAACGGCAAATAAATTCGGTCTGAACCCGCTCATAGGTATCCTGAGAAATATTCACTCTTCCCACTTCCCCTGCGGCCTCCATCCGGGCGGCGGTATTGACGGTATCGCCCCAAATGTCATAGGCAAATTTCCGGCTTCCTACCACCCCTGCCACCACAGGGCCTGAGTGAATCCCGATCCGAGCCCAAAAGGGTACCGCGTCGGGATTTTGCCTCAATCGGAACTGGTTATGTTTTACCAAAAAAGCCTGCATGGCCAAGGCGGCACGTATCGCATCTGCGGCATGCGTGCCACTTGGTTCAGGAAGTCCCCCAGCGCACATGTAAGCATCCCCAATGGTCTTGATCTTTTCTAGGCCATTGCTCATGGTGATTTCATCAAAAGCCTGAAAACATTGGTGCAATTCATTGACTAGCTGGGCAGGGCCCAATCTCTCCGATATCTGGGTAAAGTTGGCAAAATCGATGAAGAGCACCGTCACCTCGTCGTGGTTTCGAGCGATGGCTCGATGAGGAGCCTGTTCTTTTAATTCCTGGGCTACAGAAACCGGCAAAATGTTTTGCAACAAAGCCTCCGATCTTTTTTGCTCCGACTCAATGGCAAGATTCTTCTCCGCCAACTCATGGTTTACCCGCCTCTGCCAACGCATGCGCCACCACAAGAAGGCGCCCACAAGGCCTGAAATTGATAGGATACCTAAAAATATGGCCCACAGAGAACGCATTCGAGCCTGCCTTAGGGCCAGCTCCTGAGCTTTCTCCTCTTCAAAAGCGGTTGTAAGCAATGCTGTATGCATGGCTTGCTGTTCATTCATGATGGATTCCCTCACCTCACTGTATGCCCGATAGCTGGCCAGTGCCTGCTGATAATCCCCCATTAAATCATAGGTAACAGCTAGGCTTTCATAGGCATACCGTACGTCATCAATCAGGCGGCCACTTCTGGCCAAGGCTAAGCCTTTTTTCAGGTATAAGAGAGCGGAATCATATTCACCGTACTGACTGTAGGTAGTGCCAATGTCATTGTAGCCATCGGCTAAGCCCTCAAGATCATGTAGTTGCTCTTGTAAATGTATTGCGGCAAAAAAATGTTGTAAGGCAAGAGGATAATTCCCCATTCGGCGGTATATGCTGCCAACATTGTTGTAGTAATCTGAAATCCCCAAGGAATCATGCAACGCCTCAAAAATAGCAAGGGACTTTTTATGCAGGACCAATGCAGTGTCGTAGACTTCCTGTTTGCGCCAGGACCTGGCCTCCTGGTTTAGCAGATTTGCAAGCGTCTGGCTATCAGCTCGACTTTCGGCCAGGGCATATGAGCGCCGGTAAAACTCTCGGGCAGAGCCGTATTCGTGCAAATCTGCCTGTAAGACCCCAACCCAATACAAAGACTGAATGACACCTACCGTATCTTTGTTTTCTTCCCGCAGCGCCAGGGCGCGCTGCTGGTCCAAATAGGCTTGGCTATAGTCGCCCAGGCGCCAAGCTACCTGGGAGAGACCCGACCAAGCAGCTGCCTCAATTAGAGGATCAGAAACTTCATCAGCTTTATGCTTGGCATCCTGAAAGAATGCCAATGCAGCTAAATAATCACCCAATTGCCAGTGAGCTCTCCCAAGCAACAAACTTGATGTTGCGATCTCGTGTTCCCATCCTTTTTCCAGGGCCAAATTGAGCGCCAGCCCTGCTTTTTGGAGGGCCTGCTTAGGTTGACGCCGCAAAAGATATTCTCCCTCGTCTAACCACTGCTCGATAAGCTGCTGATCCCCCTGCCCAAAAACCGAGACTCCGCTGAGTAGGGAGAACAGAACAAGGAGGGTGCATAAAGCTACTGAACGATGCATATGATTTTTTACCTGGTCTTCAATTACGCCAACTAAGCACCAGGAGAAAATATTCCTTGGGATAAATTATTACCTGTCCCTGTCTTTGCTTACAGTTTTTGCTCCACCCAAGCTTGAAGCTCCTCATAGGTAAAACCCTGCTCCTTGAATTCCTGGCCTTGAGCTGTAACCAACAAAGTAGCAGGGATGGCCCCACTCCACTCTGGCGATATCCCGTTGATCATTTTGTCTTGCTCTGGCTCATCCAAATGCAGGATGGTGGGTTTGAGTCCTCTTTTGGTCACAAATTCCTCTAAACGCCCTTTTTGGTCAGGAAAATCTAGGCTAACCAATACTACTTTCACCCCACGTTCGGCGTATTCATCAGCTAACTTCGTAAAAGCAGGTAGCTCTGCCACACATGGCCGGCACCAAGTGGCCCATAGATTATAAATTACCAGCTGAGAAGTTTGCTTCTCCATGTATTGCTGTAAACCAGCAAAATCAATGGTGGGAATCTCTGCCCCATTGGAGTCATTTGTTGCGAGGACCTGCTCTTCCCCAGGGGTTTGGTTAGATTTAGGGGTGTTGCTACAGGTACAAAACAAAAGTAGAATTGTGATCCAGGCTATATATTTCATTTTACCCTTTACTAATTTGAGTTTCTAATTTTCTCGGGACATTAAAGATAATAAACCTTGCGAAAGCCTCAAGCCGCCTATCCATACCAAATAAATTTGCCCTTAGAAGAGCTTTCGTCCAATTGGAAGCAAACCCTCCTTAACTGGTCAAGTCGTTACCCATATGTTTGTTGCCTCGATAGTTGCGAGACTACCATCGATCGCTATGGAGAATATGAATGGATCTTGGGATTGGCCAAGCGGCAAACATCATCAATAGAAAGTTGGCAATCTCTCCACCAAAGGAGTAAGAACAAGTGGTGTATGGGATTATTACCCTATGAGCTAAAAAACCACTTTGAACAGACCCTTTATTCTAGCTTAGATCCGTTAATTTCTTGGCCTGAGCTCGCCTTTTTCCAAGCTGAGGTCCTCATCCTTTGGAAAAAAGGGAG
>CAZFPQ010000122.1:0-20790 GCA_964521065.1 uncultured Bacteroidia bacterium
GCTCAAGTCTTCATTGCGGACACGCCTTTCCTGTCGGGGGCGAGCTACGTACCCCATGTGTTTTCTCCCGTACAAAAACATCTTCAGGTTCAGCTTCCTGACCAGTTGTTGGCCAAGGCAAAAGGAAAACCCTTGTCTGTGGTCACCTTGTTGCTAAGTGCTAAGACTCCCAAGACCATTTTTCCAGGTAGCGTATTTGCAGGAAAACAAGAAAAGCAGGTGATGACCTTTTTGGACCAGACTAAGATGGTTCCGTTGGCGGCTGCTCTCAGTCTTCCGCTGGCCCCTACCTCCAAACCCCAGTCCATAAGCTTCGCAGAAAAGATCCCAGATGATCTGTATGGGCAATTGGGAATAAGCTTGCCATCAAGCAATTTAGACCCCCAGGTGGTTCAGTTTGATCCCCCAGGAAAAACTTTGAGCCCCAGCATGCTGTGGTCCCAAGCTCCCAAAGAGAGTAGCTTTGCGGTAGTGGTATTGCTGGTGACGGGTAGCCAAGTGGTTCAAGTAGAAGAGCCCTCCGTGATGTTGGTGTTTTTCTGAGCAATTTGAATATCTCGCTACTGGCCATCATTCAGCTTGATGTCCATTATCCATATCATTCGTTGGGATGGTTGGCCGTAATGATCTGCGGGGTGCTCAATTTTTCAAATCAAGCAGGAAGACTTACCAAACATAATCTTATATTCAGTATGCGTAAAGGTCATTCCAACTAGACGGAAAAACCCAGCGTCCATGTGTCAAACATCACGAGCAATTATATGTGGTCTCTTCTATTTCTCTTCCTCATTTTGTTGTCTGCCGCTCTGATTCTTTCATTCACAGTGGGTCGTTGGCGCAGCGCCAAGGACAGCCAAAAGGTGAGGGAAGCTGCCTTGGGCTACATAGATGATTTGGAGCGCCGCTACGAGGAATTTGTTCGCAAGCGCCTCACCCTTGCTTATGTAAAGGAAGAAGAGTGGCCGGCTCATCAGGAAGACTTGGTAAAGGAAGCGAAAGAAATGGTAAAGCCAGATATAGATGCCCTGGCTGCCTTTATTGCTGGTTTTCCCTTTCGAATTGCCCCTAGCACCCACCCCCCTAGTGTCTTTAGAAATTTGAAAAATACAGCTGAGGAACTGCTGTCCCGAAATATGAAGAGGCAGGTGAACGGCATCCGTGAATTGCTCTATCGAGATTTTGAAGATGCCGCTAGGGCAGACCTTAAGAACCGCTGGTTAGACTATCAGGTAGGCGAGCGCTTTCGCTAGCATCCCCTATCGCTAATAAGACCTTAATAAAAAATTAATTAGAGAGAATGACTTTTGTGGTTGTCATTCTCAAGCTTGGCTTGGATATTTGCCCTTGTTTTGAATTAGTCTAAATAAGTTTTGGGGCTAAGATTCATGCAGCAATTGATATCTGTGAACGTTAGGCTTGCTATTCTTTGGGTGTTGCTCGGAAGTCTGGGCCCATCCTTATCTGCACAAGAAGTATTCATTCGAGGCAAAGTAGTAAATGAGGAAGGCCGGGTACTCCCTCAAGTGCAAGTGGCGGTCAAAGAACTAGATCGATTTGTCCTTACGGGGCAGGATGGCTTTTTCTCCCTCAAACTACCTCAGGATGGCGCTTACACCCTGGGGGTTTTTAGTGCTACCTATCAGCCGCTGCTTTTAGAGTTGAAAATTGATAAAGATACGACCCTGACCTGTGCCCTTGCTCCGGTAAGCTACGAACTGGCTGCGGTTCAATTAGAAGCCGAAGGAGAAAGAGGTTTCGGCATCCACAAGCTCGGTTCCATAGAAGGGGTAGCGATCTATGAGGCCAAGAAAACGGAAGTAGTAGAGCTGAGTGAGGTAACCGCTAACCTGGCTACCAACAATGCTAGGCAGGCTTTGGCCAAAGTAGCCGGGCTCAATATCTGGGAAAGCGATGCGGCAGGTCTGCAGCTGGGTATCGGAGGGCGAGGATTGAGCCCCAACCGCACCTCTAATTTCAATACCCGCCAAAATGGGTATGACATTTCAGCCGATGCGTTGGGCTACCCTGAAAGCTACTATACACCTCCCCTAGAGGCCTTGGATCGGGTAGAGGTGATCCGGGGGGCAGCCTCTCTGCAATATGGAACCCAGTTTGGAGGCATGGTCAATTTCGTGATGAAAGAGGGGCAGGGCATTGGTAAGCCGATAGCTATTCAAAGTCGACAGACCGTCGGTTCCTTTGGCCTTTTCAGTAGCTACAACAGCCTGAAAGGAGAAACAGGGGATTTTCATTATTTAGCCTTCTTCCAACATAAGCAAGGCAATGGCTGGAGGCCTAATGAAGGCTTTGATGCGCAGACAGGTTACGCAGCACTTCATTACCAACCTACCGATAAGCTAGAGTTAAAGCTGGAGTATACAGGTATGCAGTATCTGGCTCAACAAGCAGGAGGATTGACTGACCGCTTGTTTGAGCTAAATCCCCGCCAATCCATTCGTAGTCGCAATTGGTTTCAGGTGAATTGGAACCTTCTTTCCACCTCTATAGATTATGCTTTTAGCCCTGAAACCCGTTTTAACTTGAGGGTCTTTGGCAATCTTTCTGGACGCGATGCATTGGGCAACCTAGCTAGAATCACCCGTTTTGATACGGTCGGCATGCCTCGAACCTTGATTCAGGATGATTATCAAAACCTAGGAGCTGAAGCTCGCCTCATCCATGAGTATCGCTTTGCTGGTCAGCAGTGGGCCATTCTGCTGGGGGGACGGGCTTACCGAGGCCTCACCCAGCAGCGGCAAGGAGAGGGCAGTACCAGTGCAGCGCCGGACTTCTTTTACCAACGAGGAGACCAGGCCAAACTTTTGCTCGACTATCGCTATCCAAGTGCCAACTACGCGGCATTTGTGGAACATATTTTTCGATTGGGCAAAAAAATCAGCCTTACTCCAGGTGTTCGTTTAGAGCATATCCGCACCTTTGCTGAAGGGGAATTTCGCCAACAGAGCTTCGATGCAGCAGGTAATTTGGTGAGTGAGTTGATCACCCCAGAGAGCAACCAGCGCATTCGCTCCTTGATACTTTTTGGGGTAGGATTGAGCTATCAGCCCAGTGGAAACGTAGAACTATACGGCAACTTCTCACAAAACTATCGGGCGGTAACCTTCAATGATCTACGGGTGGTCAATCCCAACTTTCAGGTAGATCCAGATATTCAGGATGAGCGAGGCTATAATGCAGATTTGGGATTACGTGGCAATTTGAAAGGGATCTTCTATTTTGACGTCTCTTTCTACCACCTATTTTATCGCGATAGAATTGGCCTTTTGCTGCGAGCGGATCAGGCTCCTCTTTTCTTGGATTACCGATTCCGTACCAATGTGGCTGATTCCCGAACATTTGGTTTAGAGCTGGTGGGAGAATTGGAGTGGATTCGGTTGTTAACGGGCAAAAGTGGGAAGTTGGACCTCTCTACTTTTGTTAACCTGGCCTTGAACCATGCTCGCTATGTCAATACCCAAGACCCCAGTTTGGTCAACCGGAAGGTAGAGCTGGTGCCAGAAGTGATGGTCCGAGGTGGCGTCAATCTTGCCTATCAAGGGTTTCGTCTTGCTTGGCAACACAGCTATGTCGGTTCCCAGTACACCGATGCGACCAATGCGGAGCGGACGGCGTCGGCGGTAAATGGACTGATTCCCGCCTACCAAGTGATGGATCTTTCTGCGGGTTACGTTTGGCGTTGGCTAAGCCTAGATGCCGGTGTCAACAATCTGCTAGATGCCCATTATTTTACCCGGCGAGCCACAGGCTACCCAGGCCCAGGTATCATCCCCTCCCCAGGACGAAATGTTTACCTGACCTTAGGGGTTGAGTGGTGATGGCCCTGACCAGGCTGTAAGTTTTGCCAAGGAACTTCGACTTATCAAACCATAAGGTTTTGGCCGAACTGAGCTATGGAGTCATTCGATTCCATGGCTCCATCTCATTTTCCATGATAGAATTCGAATCATATCTCAAGCGCTATGGAACCCGGGTGATTCTGGAAGTACCCAAGGCACGATGGGATAATGGACTCCACCTGCTGGTGGGCCCAAACGGCGGAGGTAAGACGACCCTGTTACGTTCTCTTGCCGGAATGATCCCCTTTCGTGGGAAGCTGCGCTTAGATGAAAACATCGAGCTACCGAAGCAGGTCCGATTGCAGCGTCAGTTGATCAACCACGTAGCCGCCGAACCTCTTTTTGCAGACTTCCTGACGGGGGATCATCTCGTGGCTTTTTTCCTGAAGTTGAAGAATGGGCAACCCGAACAAATCACAGAAGCCCGAGAATGGCTCAAGATAGGAGACTACCTTTCTCAAAAGGTAGGGACCTATTCGACGGGCATGAAGAAGAAGTTGGCCTTGCTGCTAGCCTGTCTAGGCAATCCTCGTTGGTTGTTGCTTGATGAACCTTTTATCGGCCTAGATCCAGAAGCAAAAGAGGGATTGCTTAACTTGATTCAAGCAAAAAGAGCCGCTGGCATCAACCTTGCCCTTGCCTCGCATCAACCCATCGTGCTAGAGCAACTACAGCCTAGGGCCTGCTGGCGTATTGATGAAGGACAGATGGAGCCTCTTACCCAAGCCAAGGTAAAATACTGGCTTCAGCGCATCTTAGCCGAAGAAATATGAAGATACGCCCCCCAGCCTTGCCAAAGGCCTTTACCAAGGCCCTAATTGGAGGATTTTATCGCAGAAACTTTCTCCTCTTTACCCTCCTCATCATTTTCGCTGCCTTCATTTTTAGGCCTCCCACCCTGTTGCTAAGTCCCTCCTTTGTGCTTCCCATGCTGGAGGATCCGCGGTTTTTTGGAGGGGTACTGGGACTGCTGTTGCTTTATCAAGCAAAAGTTTGGCGAGACAATTTGCGAACTCTTTCTTTGACGGGTCATGAGTTTCTGTATGCACTTGGAACCCTTTCTAGTTCCCGCTTGCTAGCTTGGTTTTTGCAAATAAGTTTCTCCACCATGGCCCCTGCCTTGCTGTACGGTGGGGTAATCGCAGTTTACAGCGTCGTCCAGGGGACGACCCACGTGTGGGTTGTGCTGGTCACCCAAGGTGCCTTAGGTATTGGGGGAAGCCTACACCTTCGGCGCCGCATCCTTTTTCCACATGAGGGAAAAGTAGGTCGACAATCTCGATTGAGGCAGTGGCAACTGAGCCTGATTTATCCTTTGTGGCAGACCATTTGGCAAAAGCAGCGTAGGTCCTTTCTCATCCACAAAGCAATCATGGCTAGCTTGCTAATCGGGGTTAGCCAGTATCATCAATTTGAACCATTTAGTGCCAAGGGCATGGACCTGGTGCTGCTCAGCCTAACAGTCTTACAGGCCATGCTGCCTTATCAATTGAGGCTGCTCAGTGATGATTGGCTGATGCCCTGGCGTAACCTTCCTCTTTCCACCTGGAAATGGTGGGGAGCCTATGCAATATTAGGGATTGCCCTATTCTTGCCAGAGGCCTGGGTGGCGCTGATTGGGGGCTTAGCTCCCCTCACCGTAATAGAGTATTTGCTGGGTAGCCTGGTGCTCTTTCTGTTGGCCATTGGGATTTTGTATCACCAGGCCTTTAAGATAGAAAGGTATTTGATTCGGGTGGGACAGGCCTATGTAGTAGCTTTTCTGGCCATTCTATATGGCATACCCTGGTGGGGATTGGGACTGGGCTTAGGGACTTTTGGAGCGTGGATTTTTCATGAGGAATTCAATACCTGGAATGGCTTTCATGGATCCTAAGAAGTCTGAAAGGATTTATGCCCATTTCCCCAAATGACCTGAGCCACCCCAATTATCGAGGGGATAGCCCAGGCCTTGATTAGAGTAGAAAGACAGAAGATTCCGAGGAGGAGGGATAAGTGCCATGTTCTAGGCGTTGACTTGGCGTCATACATCACCCTGAATGGCCTTATCCCATTTATCGATTTGGATTTGGTCGACAGCTTATCTTACCAACACTTTTTCGAGCAAAGTCTGGTGTCCATCACTGGCTTTGATCAAGTAGATACCGGGGCCCTGGAAAGAGGTCCGAGCAACTTTGTAGGCACCAGTGAGATCTGCAGCTTGAAAGACCACAGCTCCACGCACATCGATGATTTCGATGGAGTATGGACTCTCGTCTTCGATCCAGTTGATGATCAAGGCACCGGCTTGGAGAGGATTGGGGTAGACCTCTAGCTTGGCTTGAGTCTGCGCTAAACGTGGACTGAGCCCCGTGGTCACGGTCCATTTTTGCCAGGTACTGACAGAAGGAGAGGTACATAGCATGTTCTCTCTCAAGTATTGGCTGTTGTTACCTAAGATGGCTTGGGTACCATCTCCCTGATCTACCAAAGTGAACTTTTCCCAATCCCCGATGCTGGTACGGGTGCAAGTCATCTCCTTGGTTCCATTCTCAGAGCTTACATAGTTGCCGTTGCTGCCCTTCAGGGCTACTTGTCCGCCGCCTACATCAATGATTTCAAATTTTTCGGTGGCTCCCAATGTCGTGACTGTATTCATTTGACTGGCGTTCTGGGAGCTCATGTACTTGTTGCTACCTGCATTTTGGAAGGAAGCGATGTTGCTCAAGTTGACATTCCATTGCTGCCAGGTACCGGCGTTGGGGCTGGTGCAGAGCATGTTTTCCCGAACGAATTGACTGTTGTTGCCTTTCAAAGCGTAGGCACCTCCTCCCATGTCTTCTAGGGTGAACTGCTCCCAAGCTCCAATGGTGGTACGGGTACAGGTCAATTCCTTGGTGCCGTTTTCGGAGCTTACGTAGTTGCCATTGCTGCCCTTGAGGGCTACTAAGCCACCAGCGATGGAGCCTCCATCCAAATCGATGATCTCGAATTCCTCTGTGGTGCCGGCCGTAGTGACGGTAGACATCTGGCTGGCATTTTGGATGCTCATGTAATTGTTGCTTCCTAAGTTCTGGAAGGTGGAAGTGATGCCTGTACCTGAGTTGGGAGCGGTGGCATAGGTCTCTACTTGCAGAATCACCGAACTTATATTTCCACCGCCGTCTGGAAATTTTACTTTCACGGTATTGCTGCCCGAGTTGATGAGACTCAGGCTGACAGGGATCTCCAGGGTGCCAAAGAACTCTGTGCGATTGTTTTGATCATATCCCCGGATGATGTCACCGCTATAGCTGACGGTTTGGCCGTTGAGGGTGATGGTTGGCTGAAAGTTCTTGGTGTTGTCACGGCCTACTCCTACCCGGAGAACTGCATAGCCACTGCCAGAATTGGTGGCCACTCCATTGACGGTAAAGGTGATGTCGGTATTGGCGGTGATGGGTTTCAGGGTGGTCGTGGCGTAGTACTTTTTCCGGGTGATGTCATTGGAAAAAGTAATGCTGGAACCAAAGGTGTAGGTAAGAACTACCGTTTCCCCATAGGCCAGGCTAATGCTCGAAGGCGCTGAGGAAGAGGAAGAATTCGTCAGTTGGGGGACCTGATTGGTAAAGATCTTCAAACTCTTGGTCTGCACAGTTTGCAGTCCGGCCTGATTCAAGAGATCTAGGCTTACAGTTTGGGTAGCGTCGTTGAGGTTGTTCAACACCACGTATAGCTTGTTGCCGTCTACAAATGCCTGGGTCTGGACGTCGATGTTACTAGATTGGATGCGGACCCTTTTTCCTTTGACGTCCTTCCATATCTCGTAAAAATACTTGCGCTCGGTAAGGTTATAAGAACCATTGGGTTGCTCTACCCATAGAGCCGCCCTAGAAAACAAATCCGTAAAGGGATTTGATTTTCCTACCGAAAATGGAATGGTGATCATCATGTTGTCTCCCCGCTCCATGAAGCTCATCACCATGTGCATCTGTGAACGTACCGCCTGGGAGTTCTCTACCGGTTCGTAGTTAGAAACGGTTCCTCCAGAAGTCCAGCCTGGCTGACTCGGAACTAGTCGACCATATTCAGTCACCGCTAGTGGCTTGACCGTTCCCAGGGCTTGGAAACTGTAGGCCTCAATCATATCCATGATGGCTTCGACGTTGGAACCCGAGCGGCGGCCGCCAGAGTTGTTGACCCCCGTCCCATCGTATAGGTGCACGGAAAACCCATCCATGTCAGCACCGGCTATGTCGATGTATTTCTTGTAGCGCTTGTTCCAAAGGGTAAAGTTGTTTTGTTCAAAGGTAGGGAAGGCAGAGGCGTAGCCAATCATCTGCATGTTTTGCAACTCGGGTAAGGCATGCATGGCCGCTCCCATGTCCCGATAAAATTCACATATTTTTGTGATGATGATGTCGTTTTGAGCCGTGTTTTGGCTTTGAGGGTAGAAATCACTGGCGTGAATCATGGGCTCATTCAACGGCTCATAGTAGGTGGGTACATCTTCCCATTCGTCTCTGAAGCTTCGCGCAATGTAGTCGGCCACGTCGAGCGAGCGGGTGGATATATCGGTCACGGTGTAATCCAGGTTGGGATTGTTCATGAGCGAATTCGTCTTTCCAGTAGCGACTGTACCATTCACTGAGCGGGTACCATTATAAATGTTGCTCACACTGGGAATGGTGCCTGCGAGGTCATCATCTACCTTATTTAATGGGCTCCAAAATCTTCGTGAGCCGCTGTAGCTGGATGTGAGGTTATAGGTGTTGCGAAAACTTACTAGGTCAGTGTCAGAAGAGTTCTGCCCAAAATACCCGTGGAAGTTGATGTACTTACTTCGGTCTAGTTGGGAGACATTGTCTATGAAGCGCTGGGTTTTGTGGTCAATGGTAATGGTCCCTTGAGCTTTGGCGTGGCGCGGGATGACCGTGATACTGAGCACAATGAGCAGGCTGGAAAATAAGTAGGCAATCCTTTTCATGAGAAATTATTGGTTAAATATTGGGCGTGAAGAATCGATTCATTTTGAGCTGGTTTTGATGCAATAGGTCTACAGCCGGTAGCCTATTGGGTAGGTTACCGTTGAGCGAGTATGGGATCCCCAATCTCAGGTTTAGGCGAGATAGGGCTTTCCCAAGCAACTACAGGTCGTAGTTGATTTGGCTTAGATTCACTTGCAGGCGGACGAGCTGGGTTGAGTATATGAGGAACAAGGTAGGGCCTTTATACCTCAATTCTCTTTGTTGTGTCCCCTGTCTAAATAGTTCGTTTATGGTAATTTGCAGCCGAATGGAGAGTTTGGAAAGGAGTTTTAGCTCAAAAAAGGGGTAGTTTTAGCTCAAGTCCTGTCCTTATGAGCATGCGGTATCATTTGTCCTATTGGGCTACCCATTTGTATTGTTTCGCATTCCGATTTGGTATTCTTTGGGGTTCAGGCCATAGATCTGCTTGAAGTATGTCCTAAAGGATTTCATGTTGGCGATTCCTGATTGGAAAAAGACCTGCTTGACCGAAAGATCGCTTTGTGCCAATAGCTGAGCGGCGCGCTTGATGCGATAGTCTCGCATAAATCCTAAGGCGGTTTGCCCAGTCATGGCTTTTAATCTGCGGTTAAAGGTAGGGCGAGACATGTGAAGGGCGTAGGCAAACTGAACGACTGAGAAACTGATGTCCTCTACATGATTTTCCATCACTCTCACTACCTGATCCATGAACTGAGCATCTGCATGGCTAAGTTCGACGTCCTTCAACTCGATTTTGTAGCCGGATTCGTGGATCTTTTGCTTCAGTTTCTTTCGGGAGTTTAGCATAGCCCGGATTTGCGCTTGCAGAACGGCGATGTCAAAAGGTTTGGTCACGTAGGCATCGGCTCCATGTTCAAAAACGGTTCTTTCCATCTCTGGACCGGCCTTGGCCGTCAGCAAAATCACCGGAATGTGATTGGTTTTTTCATGTTCCTTGAGAGCGTTGCAAAATCGCACGCCATCCATGCCCTCCATCATGACATCACTGACGACAAGGTCAGGTTGCTGTTTTAGGCAAAACTCAAGGGCTGACTTCCCCTCGACGGCTTCTGAGATCTGGTAATGCTCGCCCAGGATTTCTTTGAGCATGCTGCGGATGGGGACATTATCCTCCACAAGCAAAAGATGGGGTGCACCTAGCTCAACAGGCTTGGAGAGCCTAGCTTCAAGGACTTGTCCCTTTCCTTCCTCTAAGCCACTCTGAGCCATAGTTGAAGCCTGTCTCTGAAGTAAGTTCTCCCTAGCAGCGGCTGGGAGCCATCTTTTCTGCTTGGGTAATTCAATGAAAAAAGTGGTGCCTTTGCCTTCGCTACTCTCGAAAAATAGCTTGCCACGGTGCTTTTTCACTATTGCCTTGGCGTAGGCCAAACCGATTCCCGTACCTAGCTGATTGAGCTCTTTGATGTTGGTGGCTTGATAAAAGCGTTTAAATACATAGGCCTGCTGTGCTTTGGGAATTCCTCTTCCTGTGTCTCGGACGCTAAGGGTGATCTTATCTTCTTGCTCCTCTAGGCTCAACTTGATGCTTCCTCCTTCGGGGGTATGCTTGAAAGCATTAGAAAGGAGGTTGTACAGGACCCGTTCCATCTGATGAGGATCAATCCACGCATTTACCGGATCTGGGGGAGTCTGCAACTCAAATCGCAAGTCCTTTTGATGGGCCCACCATTGAAAAGAAGCATAGCTACTTTCGGCAGACTGGGTTAAATCACACAGGGAAAGAACTGGGTCCTGTTTGCCCTGCTCCATCTTCTGCAGGTCCATTAACTCAGAAATCAACTTTAGTAAAATGCGGGTATTCCTCTGGATAATAAGAAGATCTTGGCGGGTTCGTTGATCGACGTTGCGCAATATTTTTTCTACATAGCCTTGGATCAACGTGAGGGGGGTGCGGAACTCGTGTGAGACATTGGTAAAGAATTGAAGCTTCATCTGGGCGAGTTCCTGCACTTTTTCTTTTTCAAAAGCTTGCATGACGAGCTCATTTTTTCGGTGAATACGGATCAATGAGTATTGTTGGAAAAAGAAGATCAAGAACCCTATTGCGAGCAAATAGCCTGCGTAAGCAACTTGGCTCTTCCACCAAGGTGGAGCTATGCTAATGGGAAGACTTTTGATGGGACCATTCCAGATCCCGTCGCTGTTGGAGGCCCTCACTTGAAACCGGTATTTCCCCGGAGGTATTTTGGTGTATTTGGCAAAGCGTGCGGTAGCATCGGTGTGAATCCAGGTATCATCATAGTTTTCCAGGCGATATTGGTAGTGAATCTTTTGGGGGGACTGAAAATTGAGTCCCACAAATGACAAGGTAAAGGTATGCTCGTCGTGTCTTAACCGAATATGAGATGATTCGTGGAGGTAGGAATCCAGCAATATCCGGCCGTTGAGCAATTGCTGAGGGGCTATGCGCTCATTCAACACGTGGAGATCGGTGAGAATGATGGGCGAAATGGAACTGTCTTGTTGGATCTGTTCGGGGAAAAAGGCATTTAGCCCCCTTACGCCCCCAAAATACATCTCTCCCGTTCTGCTTTTCCAACAAGCCAAATCGGCGAATTCATAATCCTGTAATCCATCGGAAGGATCATAGTTGATGAATCTTTCTTGAGAAAGATTGAATTGAGAGATGCCTTTGTTAGACGAGATCCATAGATTTCCCTCCTCATCTTCCAGGATGCCCTTGAGGGTATTGCTGGGCAAACCCTCTTGAGTGGTCCAACGCTGAAAACTTTGAGTGCTGTCAACCCAGCGGTTGAGTCCTCCGCCCATGGTGCCGATCCAAATGTCTCCCTTAGAGGACTCCATGAGGGGCAGGATGTAGTCATGACTGAGGCTATTGCTGTCTTGAGGAACATGGCTAAAAATGGTCATCTTTGGCGAGGGCTTTGCTTTTTCCTCGGCTTGGATCAGAATCAGGCCTTTGCTGGTTCCAATCCACAATCGCCCTTGTCGATCCACTAGCAGGGTTCTACCCTTATAATCGGTCAACTCCCCGCTGTCACCTGGAACCCTAAGTTCTCGAACCTGATCCGTTAGGTAATTGTATCGGTAAATTCCTTGAGAATAAGTTGAAACCCAGATCCAAGGCGAATCCTGTACGATGTCCGTAAAGTATCCTTTTTGGGAAGTGATTTTCTCAAAATCTGAGACTTCAAAAATCGAGTCCCCAGTAATGTCTAGGATTTTGGGTCTAGAGGGGTAGTGGGTACCTTGGAATAAATAGGATCTATCACCAATCCGAAACTCGTGTAAGCGGTGTATGAGCCGATCCGGATAAGGGTAGGGATTGATTGGATGCAGCTTTCTACTCCCTTCTTTGTCCCGAGAAAGTTGAAACATGCCTTTGCCGTCACTCCCCACCCACATTCGACCACCATGATCCTCTATGACCGCCCTTACCCTGCGTCGAATGTGAGGATCACCGCCCAAAGAGTAAGACCGGAATTTCCCAGGCTGTGCCTGGAGTTGAATCAGGCCATTGCCCTTGGTCCCCAGCCATATCGTCCCATTTCGGTCTTCGTGGATATCATAGATATGTCCAGATATCTGGGGCAGCCTTTTGCCATAAGCTCCCTTCCTCAGCTCTATGATCCCTTCTTTTGATACTAAAGGCGAGTCTACTTGGTAAGCCCAGACCCCATCCCGGGTACCTACCCATAGGGTTGATCCCTGTATGTGTAAGCTGAGACAAGAAAGCTCGTTGAGTTTGATGGGTTGAAGGTAACCTGGTTTCATGAGATAGAGACCATCGTTGGTCCCGAGAAAGAGTCCATGTTTATCTACCAGCATCTCATTAGCGAGTACTTGATTTGGATAAAACGTGGCCCCTATGTGTTCGGGGTACTCCTGATCTTTACTCAAGCAAAAAAGCTTGCCCGACTGGACCACCAGCCAAACTGAATCGGGATGTTGGGAGCTGATCCTCGGCAAGGCTATTTCTAAAGAGGGAGGAAGAACCCCTGCTTGCTTAAGCGAACGTACGCTACTGGGACTGGTGTACAGTACATCGCCTTGCCCACAAACCCAATGTCCTCCATTACCCGTGTGAACCACTCCCCAAAAAATAAAATCGGGGGGTAGTTGATACTGGGAAGGCAGCTCCTTTGCTTGGACGAAGCGATCTGTTTTTAAGTCAAAAAAACAGACTGGGTGTACCCTGGTCCCAATCCATAAGATCTGATTTTCGTCCTCTGAGATAAAGTGGATGCTGTTGGTTTGGAGGGAGCCAGGCTGATCAATTTGCATCTGATAGGTTTGAAAAGAGTGGCCATCGTAGCGATTTAAACCGTCCGTTGTGCCTAGCCAGATAAAGCCCCTGCTATCTTCGAATACATATTGAACATTGTTTTGTGACAGACCCTCAAGAGTCGTGACTTGAGTGATGCTGGGTTCTTCCCATTGTGCAAATAGCCAAAGGGGGAAAATGAGGAGCAAGGATGAGGGTAGCAGGCGAGTCATTTCTCCTTGATTGTGGCGTGTAGTAGCTTGAAGCAGACGGCAAAATGCGTACGTAACTAGGTCTTTTGGTGAAGACTAAGTGACCTAAGGAACACTCAAAAAATAGGTTATGGCCTTTTGCCCCCTCTCTTCGTCACGGGCTCAACAGTGGGCCCCTTAATTCCACTGCTTCGCACCTTAGCTCCGACAGGTCGGAATCTTCGACTCGCTAAGGTCGATTTTCCTTCCTTGATCTGGAACAAAATTCCTACGCAAATGCGACATGTTATTCTTTTCGTGTTCCTCAATAGTTAGGGCCGGCTTGATTTGCCATTATGGGGGAAGTGTTTAAAATAGGTAAAAGGCCGTACCACAAATGAAAATCTTGGCCAAAATCCTGCCTGAAATGGATTTGCTTCAAAGCCTAAAGCTCATCTTAGACCTGCGGCTGGAAACAACTTCTACTTGGTCCCCCCATTTCCTCGTTACCCTATCTCTATTTACCCATGACAATGTGCCTGCTTCTCTCAAAAACTTCGCTCTTTTCTGACACCTACCTAGGATAAACATCCTTAGCCCTTAAATTCGAGCCACAATTTCTGTCGCATCAAAAGATTCTTTTCAAATATCGGTCTCATCGTGGGGTTAAACCTCCTGATCAAGCCCATTTGGGTACTTACAGAGATGGAGGTCCAGGATATGGTAGGGCATGAGGCCTGGGGGCTGTATGCTTCAGCTTTGAGCTTTGGCTTCTTATTCTTGACGGTGGCTGACCTGGGGATCAACTATTTTGCAGCTAAAACCCTGTCAGAATCTCCAGAGCAGCTAAAGGTGCAGTTCCCCCAACTGATGTCCGTCAAGTTGATTTTACTGCTGCTTTACCCCCTGCTAATGGGACTGGCTGGCTACCTAGTGGGCTACAGAGGTCTTCAGCTTCAGTTGCTGCTGATGTTGAGTTTGGTGCAAGCAGGGGCACAAATGATGGAGTTTTTTCGGGCCAATTTTCGGGCTATGCAGCGATATGGCCTAGATGCCTTACTTTCCGTATTTGACCGTCTGGTACTTTTGGGACTAGTAGGAGTCCTATTTCTTACCGATTTGACCTTGCTGAGCTTTGTGCATGCCAGGTTGATTGCAATCGGAATCAGCCTGCTAGTTTTCTACGCGCTGTTGGTTCGATTTTATGGGTGGCTAAGACCTAGATTTAGCTGGCGATTGGTGCAAAAATTGGTGAAAGGGAGTCTTCCCTTTGCGGCCATGACCATCTTATACTCCATTCATGATAAGGTAGACCAGGTAATGCTGGAGCGCTTAGTAGGAGAGGTACCAACGGGCCTCTACGCAGCGGCTTATCGATGGCTGGATGCATTTAGCATGTATTTATGGATTGTGCTTCCCATGTTTTTTACCCGTTTTGCCCACTACACTGGTGACCTGGGGCAGCAGCAGCGTTTGCTGGAAAATGGGCAATTGCTCACGGGGATTCCTTTGAGTTTCATATGTATGTCAGGGCTTTTTTGGCCCGAAAAGCTATTTTTTCTCTACGATCAATCTACCAGTGAGGCCGAGCTAGGTATCATGACTAGCTGCCTACAAGCCTTGCTAGTGGCACTATGGATCAATGGCAACTTGGCCGCTTTCAGCACCTTGTTAACCTCTACTGGGCATGAAAGATTTGTAAATCGCTTGATAGGAGTCAGTGTTTTGTTGAATGTCATCCTAAATGCACTCTTGATCCCCCGTTTTGGGGCGGTCGCTTCTGCCTGGGCCACGGTCGCCAGTTTCGCTCTGAGTGGGAGTGGATACCTTTGGTATGTCCATTGGAGGCATCCTTTGTCGGTTCCATGGAAAAGCTTAGGTCGGCAGGCGATGGTCAATTTGTGCCTCTTCTTAGGTTTTTTTGCTTTTCAAACGTCTAATTGGGAATGGTGGATACAAGTTTTAATATTAGCTTTTGTATATTTAACTCTCTTGTTGCTTGGACGCATGTTGCCTATTTCGGACTTGGTCCAAACTCTAAAAACTCCTAAGGATAACTGAAACATTTCAGTATATTTTAAGTTAAATATATCGGAATAATGTTTAAACCTTAAAATGTATGCCCAAAGTAGAGGAAGTATAGCATATGAGACTGGAAGAAGCGATCAAACAAAAAACTCCTTTTCCCTCGCAGCGACAAAGGGCCGTGGTAAACTTATTATATACCAACAATTGGCTACTGACTAAGCAAAAATCTTTTTTTAAGCCTTTTGATATTACTCTGCAGCAATACAACGTCCTGAGAATTCTACGGGGGCAGCATCCTAAGCCTATTTCGACTTCTGATATCCGAGATCGTATGTTGGATAAGATGTCTGATGTTTCACGCATCGTAGATAGGTTGGTGAAAAAAGGCTTGGTGATCAGGAAAATCTGCCGATCTGACAAGCGCTTGGTAGACGTGATTATTCACCAACAAGGCTTAGATTTGCTTGAACGGATCGACAAGGTCAATGACCAAATGGACGACGCTTTTGCCAACCTAAGTAGCGATGAGGTCGCTGTTTTGAACGATTTACTAGATAAAATACGGAGCTAGATACTCCATGTAGGGAAGCTGCCTGGGGGGCAGCCCCCCTTCGATGGGCGATTGGGCAGTTCATGAGTTACACCAAATTAAGGATCTTCTTGCCTCTGTAAGATTATGGTCTTTCTGCCATAGGTAGGAAAGATGGATGTATTTTGATTTGTGGAAAATGCGATAAGGGACAATTAACGATTATTCGTATTGGTCTAACTCTATTTTCCATGAAGCAAATTCGACTGCTTATTTTACTCGGTTTAATTTTTGCTCTTCCCGCCTCCATAAGGGGCCAAGCGGGAGAAGTAGATGTCTGTTTTGGCGAACGGGGGTTGGTGACTACCCAATTTGGTTCCAATGGTGCTCAGATGCAGCATACCGAAGTCTATCGCTCCGGTGCATTAGAAGGGCGCTTTTTGGTACTGGGACATTACTATTACCCACCCTCTAGTTCGGGTAGCCGTGATCGAGACCTCATTGTGGCTCGGTACCTTGAGGATGGAAGCCTTGACACCAGTTTTGATGGCGATGGCTGGGCTATTTATAACCTCCCCAGTTACAACAATCCTGCAGGTATGGCCCTGCAGAGTGATGGCAAAATCGTTTTTGCCGCTAACACAGGCGTTGGTGCCTACTTGGTTAGGCTTAATACGGACGGTACCTATGACACCGGCTTCGGTTCAAATGGAATTGTGACGCTAGCCAGCGGAGCGGGATTTTGGCCGGGAGACGTGACCCTCGATCCTTCAGGGAATATTTATGTGGGTGGCAACGATGGAGCTTTTGACCGGCGTCACTGGGTGCTAAAAGTAAGTAGCACCGGAAGCATCTTGAAGCAAGTCTACATCAACTTTACTACTTCCTGTTGTGAAGGAATTGGAGAGGTAGAGTTTGCTGATGGGGCCTTGTACACCATTGGTTACAACAACAGCAACTCAAATTCTCAGAAGATTACGGTCATGAAAATGGACCAGAATCTGAATCTTGATAATTCATTTTCTGGTGACGGAAGGTATGAGTTGAACTTTGCTGAAGGGGTCAATAGTCCGGGGGGAATAGAGGTCCAGTCAGATGGAAAGATTGTAATCAATGCCCACGCTCAACCCGGGACTGCAAACAATCGCCCTCGATATATCTACCTCGCCCGCTTGAACACCAATGGAACCTTGGATACCAGTTTTGGTAATGGTGGGATTACCTCTGCGGCAGACGCAAACCCCTATGGGTATGGAAATGAAGTTCGGAGCTTTATTCTAGACTCACAGGAACGTCCCGTTGTTATTTCTTCCTCAGGAGGCTTTGGCATTATGCGATTTACTACCTCAGGGCAGTTAGATACCTCATTTGATGGAGATGGGATACAGTACGTGAGCTTTGGGGATGATGATCGACCCTATGACTTGTTTGAGGACCAATATGGTGATTATGTCATCATGGGCTGGTCGGGTTCAAGTGCAGAGCGTAAATCAGCCATTACCCGCATTTTATCAGAAAATGGCAAACCTCAGGAGGTATGTGGAGTAGCCAGCTATCTCCCTACTAATAACCCAGCTTCCATTGGTCAAGCGGCAGAAATTTTGCGGATAGAAGTCCTGGCCAGTGGAGATAGTGCCCCGTACCAGGTCAATAATTTTGACTTTACCACTACGGGCACCACCAGTACCAATGACCTCACGGCGGCCAAAGTATATTTCACTGGGGACAATTCTACTTTTTCTACTCAGCAGCTATTTGGAACCCAAGCTAGCCCCTCAGGCGCATTTAGCATCTCGGGTAGCGAGACATTGGTACATGGGGTAAACTATTTTTGGTTGGTCTACGAGACCAGTGCCAATGCCACGGAAGGCAACTTCATAGATGCCACCTGCACGGGAGTGGACCTTCAAGGCTTGGGAAAGCAGACGCCTAGCATCCAGTCCCCATCTGGAAATCGTGAGTTAAGTAATGTCTTGGCATTGTATAACGTAGCTGAGAGTAACAAAGACGGTTGGGGCTATCCCAGTACCTTGGCGCCAGAAGTGGTGCACGGTGAGATTGACGCTACCGACGTGACCCTTGGCTCAGGAATTAATAATGGCTCCTACCCGACTTATCACTGGGGAGGAGCATTTATGGCAGACAATGCTTGGACTACCTCAGGGACTAGGGATGCCAATGATTACTTCCAAGTACTCATTACTCCCAATGCCAGCCAGGAAATCACTTGGTCTTCTTTGCAGTATTCGTTGGTAACCGATGCCTACGATGCCCAATATAAGGGGCCACAAAAAGTAGAATTGCGGGCCAGTACGGATGGCTTTAGCAGTTCCGACATTTTGCTGGCTACTCATGATTTGAGCTCGGCTGGAGAGCTCGCCATGCAATATTTCAATGTGAACCTAGGGACCCTGGGTGCTACTTCTACACCGGTAACCTTCCGCTGGTATGGCTTTGAACGAACCGGCACCGATGGTACATCTGGATTAGGTTTTGCGAACGGAGCCTCCAGTGGAAACTTCACGGGAACAGGATCTAATATCGTCTTTAAAGGTTCAGTTGGCAGTGGATCTTCCCCTTTAGTGTTAACTGTTGATAGCACGAGAAACTTGGTTTGTCATGGAGATCAGAGTGGCGCTGCCTATGTAAGCGTAGAAGGAGGGCAGTCTCCTTATACCTATGCTTGGTCCAGTGGTGCAACAAGCGAAGATGTGCAAGGCCTCGCGGCAGGTACATACCAGCTATTGGTCACCGATGCCCAGGGAGATACCATTTCTACCAGCATAAACCTCTCTCAACCCACTGAAGTCCAAGCCGGGATTCAAATAGATTTTGGTATCAGCTGTTTTGGTTCATCTGATGGGTTGCTATCTAGTACCGTAAGTGGAGGACAGACCCCTTACACCTATAGTTGGTCAAATGGGGCAAATGCTACCTCGATCGGAAACCTGCCAGCAGGCAACTATCAACTCATAGTCAGTGACGCAAGTGGGTGTGCTGATACCAGCAACATAAGCCTTGCTCAGCCTACAAAACTGCAGGCCGTAGTGGTGGCTGATAGCCTACCTACTTGTGCCAGTGCCTTGAATGGGGGCGCGACCGCGTCTGCTACTGGAGGAAGCACCCCTTATCAGTACAATTGGTCAAATAGTGCTACTACCGCCTCAATCACAGGCGTTGGAGCTGCACAATATGTGGTGATAGTGACAGACAAAAATTTCTGTGTAGATACTACCGAAATAAATCTCTCGGCCCCTACCTCTCTCTCTCTCAATACCACGGTAGACAGCAGTGTTAGTTGTAATGGCCTGAGTGACGGAGGTGCGACCGTATCGGTACAAGGTGGGACCGCCCCATTTACCTTCCTCTGGTCAAACAGTGCTACCACTGCTTCGATCACCGGAGTAGCAGCAGGCACTTACCAAGTAGTAGTGACTGATCAAAATGGATGTAGCCAATCGGAGCAGGTTGTAGTGACGGAGCCTGCAGGTTTGCAGCTAAGTGCTATAGCTGACAGCAATGTCAGTTGTAATGGCAGGCTAGACGCAGGTGCGACGGCAATTGCCTCAGGAGGGGTTGGCCCTTACCATTACATTTGGTCAAATAGTGCCACCACCGCCTCTATTACGGGCGTAGCCAGTGGTGGCTATTCTGTGACAGTCAGTGATGCCAATGCTTGTACGGCTTCTAGCCAAGTGACCTTGACCGAACCTGCTCCATTGGCCTTGAATCTTCAGGTAGATAGCAGCGTGAGCTGCTTTGGACTTACGGATGGCGGGGCAACTGCCTCTGTGACAGGTGGAACCACCCCGTATCAATATCGTTGGTCAAATAGCGCGACGACTGCCTCAATCACTGGTGTAGCGGCAGCTAGCTATCAGGTGACCGTAACCGATCAGAATGGATGTGAGGTTTCTGATGCGAAAACTATTACTGAACCTGCGGCATTGACGGTCCAGGCAGTGGTAGACAGCAATATCAGCTGTAACGGATTAACCGATGGAGGCGCGACTGTATCAGTACAAGGAGGAATTGCTCCATATACCTATGAATGGTCAAATAGCGCCACCACTGCTTCGATCACCGGAGTAGCAGCAGGCACTTACCAAGTAGTAGTGACTGATCAAAATGGATGTAGCCAATCGGAGCAGGTTGTAGTGACGGAGCCTGCAGGTTTGCAGCTAAGTGCTATAGCTGACAGCAATGTCAGTTGTAATGGCAGGCTAGACGCAGGTGCGACGGCAATTGCCTCAGGAGGGGTTGGCCCTTACCATTACATTTGGTCAAATAGTGCCACCACCGCCTCTATTACGGGCGTAGCCAGTGGTGGCTATTCTGTGACAGTCAGTGATGCCAATGCTTGTACGGCTTCTAGCCAAGTGACCTTGACCGAACCTGCTCCATTGGCCTTGAATCTTCAGGTAGATAGCAGCGTGAGCTGCTTTGGACTTACGGATGGCGGGGCAACTGCCTCTGTGACAGGTGGAACCACCCCGTATCAATATCGTTGGTCAAATAGCGCGACGACTGCCTCAATCACTGGTGTAGCGGCAGCTAGCTATCAGGTGACCGTAACCGATCAAAATGGATGTGAAGTTTCTGATACGAAAACTATTACTGAACCTGCTGCATTGACGGTCCAGGCAGTGGTAGACAGCAACATTAGCTGTAACGGATTAACCGATGGAGGCGCGACCGTGTCGGTACAAGGAGGAACGGCTCCATATACCTACCAGTGGTCTAATGGCGCTACCACTGCTTCGATTACTGGAGTAGCGGCAGGAACTTATCAGGTAGTAGTGACTGATCAAAATGGTTGTAGCCATTCCGATGAAATAACCATCACAGAGCCTAGCTTGATTTCCATACAGTTTGTGGAAAGCCAAGGGGTAAGTTGCTTTGGTAGTCAAGATGGAATTCTTCAAGTAACGGCCTCAGGTGGAGTAGGCGCTTTATCCTTTGACTGGGACAA